>JACNHM010000160.1 GCA_014383605.1 Chloroflexota bacterium | reverse complement strand
GCTAAGGGCCGTAGAGAAGCTGCCTCCTGTGCCAATTGGGCCGTCTATGCTAGACGTCCAACTGAGGCTAGCGGTGAGATCTCCGTCCTCGGTGTCGCTGGCCGTTCCCTCGAAGGTGATGGTGGCCTCGGAGTCAAAGGTAGAGCCGTCGGCGGGGCTGGTGATGGACACTGTGGGAGGGTCATTAACTTGCCCAGCGGCCTCATCGGCATCCACCAGACCGTAGCCGTACTTTGTGTCTCGTCCCGGGTCGCCCAGATCATCGGCGGTTTCATCCAACCGCTGTCGCACCTCATCGTTGATGCGGCCGTTGCCGTTGGCATCGCTGATCCCGGTAGCGATGACCAGTGCCGCGGTCCCGGCCACGTGAGGCGATGCCATGGAGGTGCCGCTCTTTTCGCCGTACCCTCCGCCGGGCACCGTTGAATTGATCTGGTACCCGGGCGCCGCCAGCTCCATCTCGGCGCAAGTGCTGGAGAAACTCGCCCGATTGTCATCCTGCTTCGTCGCCGCTGTGGCGATCAGCGAGTCCCACCGCGCGGGGTAGATGCAGTTGTCGCCCTTGCCCGGTGGGTTGCCGCTGTTGCCGGCCGCCGCCGCGTGCAGCACACCCGCCGCGTAGGCATTGTCGAAGGCCGCTTTGACGGTTTCGCCGGGGTCTCCGGAGCTCCCGTAGCTGTTGTTCGTCACCTGCACTCCGTCTTTCACCGCTCGCTCAAGGGCGGCGATGACGTCACTGTAAGAGCCGCTGCCACTGTCGCTCAGCACTTTGTAGATGCAGAGCGCCGCCTCGGGTGCCACACCGACCACGCCCTTGTCGTTGTCGAGCGCTGCAACGGTGCCGGCGGTGTGGGTGCCGTGGCCGTGGCCGTCCTCGAGGGTTTCGCCCTCGACGAAGCTCGCACTGCAGGCGGGGTCATAGCTCAAGTCCGGGTGATCCGTATCAATTCCCGTGTCGAGGACCGCCACCTTCACGCCGGTGCCCTTGTTGCCGCCATCGTGAACGGTGCCAGCGCCGATACGCTTCACACCCCAGGTGTTATCCAATTCGACGTCAATGGCCCACACCTTGCCATCAGGCTCAATGCGGGTCACATGGGGATTAGCCAGAAGGCCAGGAATAGCGGCCTCAGGAAGCGTCGCAGCAATGGCCGGGACCAGGTGGTAGGTATACTTAATGGTGCCGCCTGCCCGGTGCACCAGCGCTTGCTCCGCTGGACCCGGTTGGTGGGTGAAGCCGATCAACACCTTCACCCTGGCGGCCGGCTGTGCCAGGGCCGTGGACGCTACTGAGCTAACTATCAACATGGCCACCAGCACCAGCGTGACCAACGACGGCGGCTTTTTGATTCTCTTTCTAATCATGGATTGTCTCCTTTCGATATTTAGCCAATCAGGCACTGTTCGCACTCCAGGCAAATACAGCCGCCATCACCTGGAGTGTGTCTCCATTGGGCAAAGCCCATCCTCAGGTTTGCACCACCACGTCACCTCCCTTCTTCTGGACGATTCCCTGCCGACTGCAGGGATCTGACGCCAAAGGCCACCCTCCTTGATAAGTCTATCCAACCACCAACCTGTTGCGGGAGTGACATCCGAGTGCTGGCTCATAAACTGGCGGCGACGCTTGTCCTGAGCCCTGTCGAAGGAATGTGACAGTTGGCAGGACGGGAGAAGGTGGCTTCCGTCAACCCGATCAATTGCTGAGCCTATATTGCTAACGTTCACTATACTAGACGCCGAAAAAGGAAAAATGTTATCTGAGGGAGCGACGTTCACGAGGGCAATTGGGCATCAGCGGCCACCAGTCCGCGCTTGAACAGGTCCACGATGCACTCAGCGACTTCTTCCAAGTCATACTCCACCCCCAGATAGACCTGCGCCCGCACGAAGGAATCAATGGTGCCCATGAGACAGGCAGCCATGGTGTCAACGTCCACCTCCCGGAACTGGCCGGCTGCTATCCCTGCCTGGAGGATCTCCCTGGCCAGTTGGAAGATGGCTTCGATGCCCGAGCTGAGCTGGCGGAGGCTGGCTCCATGGAGCTGGGTGGAGTTGTTCAGGTGCAGGCCGGGATTCAGGACGTGGGTGGGGAAGTGCGTCAGGTAGGTGCCAACGTAGGCCCGCAGCCTGGCCCAGGGATCGGAGGGCGCAGCGACCTCCTGTCGGAGCAGGGCGTGGAAGCCATCCAGGGTGAGGGTGTCCTCCACGACGGCCTCGAAGAGCCCCTCTTTGCTGCCGAAGTGATAGTAAAGCACGGGTGCAGTCACACCTGCCTCTTGACAGATTTCCCGCACCGCAGTGCTTGCGAATCCCTTGCTGGTGAAGAGGTTCCTCGCTGCCCGCAAGATTGCATCCCGGGCTGTTCGCTCTTCCATGAGATAGCCTTTCGAAGCAGAATGAGCCAGGTCTTTATCTAACGCTCGCTATATTATATTACACAATCTTGGTGTTGTCAAATTCGGGCACACCCCTATGATGGCAAAACCGATGCCAGATCCGGACACTCTCCGTCGTTCAAACGGCATTCGTTGTCCTGGGCGGCATCGGAGAGCTGGGGACAGGCTGCAGCCGCCTGTCTCAACCGTCGCCGTGCTTCCTCCACGCCGGCAAGCAGCATCACCAGCGTGGGCTTGACCTCGTAGCCGGTGGCCTGCAAAGCCCGTTCTGCCTCCTCCGGCCCCACGCCCGCAGCCTCCTGCAGAATGCGCTGGCCTGTTGCAAACCTCCTCGGCGTTCAAAGCGTCATTGCTGCCACCAACCCTGCCCCGGGGCCAGACCGACAGGCGAAGATGACCGGTGTCCACCCCATCTTGGCTTGAATGCGATCGGATCAAAGCAATATACCGACGGAAGGCACCATGCGCTCGTAGTGCACGCCGGGCAGACCCAGCCGGTTGCCGGCCACGGTGGTCAGGCCGCTGAGGAAGAAGATCTGGGTGGAGCCGCCGCCGTCGAGGTTCACCGCCTCCACCGCGCCGGCCTCGGCGAGGAGTTGCGCCAGTTCGACCAGCGTGGTGCCGCGGCTGTCGGCGTCGAGAGGTGCGGCGTGTCGCTCGATGCCCACCACGCCAGCCACCACCAACTGACCCTCCCGGTCCACGCCGATCCCCACGCGGCCGGCCCGCGTCCTGTCCACGTCGTCCGGGTACTCGGTGGGCACCACGCCGATCTGCAGGCGGCCGTCGTTGCCCCGCCGGTCCACCCAGAACTCCTCCTCGGCCAGCCGCGTCGGCGTCAGAACCGACCGCCCGTCTCTCAGGAGCAGCGGCCCCACCTGCAGAGCCTGCACCATGTCCCGATACTCCTCCCGCACGAAGCGATAGCTCACCCACGGCTGGGCGCGCAGCGTGGCCCGCAGCCTGGCCTGGACTTGCGGCGACAAGACCCCCGGAGCGAAGGAGAGCACGAAGCCGTTTTGCGGGATGTCCAGCCCGCCCTCTTCCTGCCAACCCACCGCCCGTTGATCCACGATGGTCAGCTCGACCCGGCCTGGGGCGGAGGGCGTGCGGCCCAGGGCGCGGCCATGCGTGGCGGTGCCATAGATGCGGGTGTAGACGGTCACGTCGTCGGCGACGTTCAGGGTGAAGGGCAGGGCCCTCTCCCCTCTGTCTGAGCAGTGAAGCAGAGGGGCAGGGGTGCGGGGGTGAATTCTCGGCAGCCCCCTTGCACCCTCGCTCCTCCGCTCCTCTGCATAAACTAGCCGCGTGCCGTCGGCCAGAGTGATGCTGACGTCGGCCATGGAGAAGAGCCCGGCTTGCCAGGAACCGTCGGCCCGCTGGAAGAGCGCCGCCCGCCGGTACAGCGGCGGGCGCAGGATGTCGCCGTCCTGAACGAAGAGGCCGAAGGGATCGCCCAAACCGGAGTGGAAGCTGAAGAAGTCGTTGTGTTCCAGCAGGAAGAAGGCGGTGTTGAAGGCGACGCGCGGGCGCTCCCGCCATACCAGGTCGCGCACGAAGCCCAGCCGTCCGATGGGGATCAGGTTCTTCATCACGTCGAAGACCTCGAACTCCGTGCGCTGCGGCGGACGGACGCCGGGGCCACAGTCCAGGCGCAGGCGGCCCTCGCTCTCCAGCAGGGCCAGCACCGCTTCGCCGCGCGGCTGCCACGTCGCCTGGCTGGCCGGCGCCACCACCTGCCAGTGGCCTCCCTCGTAGCGCAGCCAGCCGCGCCCCAGCAGCGTGCGCAGGGTGTGCGTGATCAGCGAGTTGCCGCTGAAAAGCTCCTCGCCCGCCGCCGTGTGGCAATGCACGTCAGGGAACAGTTCGGATGCCGGCTGGTCTCGCTCCAGCCGCCGCCAGGCCACGATGCGTGGCTCTGCCTCGCCCCGCCCGATGGCCTTGATCCAGCGCAGGTAGGCGATGTCCCGCAGTTTGACCTGGGGATCCTGTTGGTCAATGTCCAGGAAGCGGAAGCCGGTCGGGGGGAACTTCAGGATGGTGTAGTCGGAGAAGGTGCCGTCGCCCCAGTGGATACGATCCTGGGTTTTCTCAATGGACTGAAAGCGCACGCCAAACCACCTCTCCTTCCACCATGGTCAATTGAGGCCGGAGCGCCTCGTCCAGCAGGACGACGTCAGCGTCGCGGCCGGGGGCCAGCGCGCCCTTGTTGAGCGACAGGACGCGGGCAGGCACGGCGGTGGCAGTCACCAATGCCGTCTCCAGAGGGAGTCCCACCTCGTCTACCAGGGTGCGTAAGCCCGCATCCATCAGCGCCGAGCTCCCGGCCAGGCGGCCATCGGGGGTATGACAGGACGGTCCGTCGAGGATGAGTTGCTTCCCGCCCCAGGTGTACTCGCCCGGCGGCAGTCCGGCAATGGGAGCAGCATCGCTGATGAGGGCTACCCGCTCGGGGCCTTTGAGCCGCAATAGCAGTGCGACGGCCGCGGGATGGACGTGTACGCCGTCGGCGATGACCTGGGCCGTGATCTGGTCGAAATGCCATACGGCACCCACTGTGCCCGGCGCTCGATGGTGAAAGCCGCGCATGGCGTTGTAGGTGTGGCTGGCATGCGCCAATCCCAACCGCACTGCCTCAGCCACCTGCTCGAAGGTGGCGTCGGAGTGGCCGATGGCAGGCACAACGCCCCGCTCGATCAGGCGGGGGATGCCGCCCAAGGCCTCGCCCTCTTCGGGGGCCAGGGTCACCATCTTCACCTGTCCCTGGCTCGCCGCGAACAGATGCTCGAATTCCTCCCAGCGAAAGGGGCGAAAGAGACGGGGGTCCATCATCGCCGAGCGCTGGGGCGAGAGGTAGGGTCCCTCCATGTGCACACCCAGAATGCGCGCACCTGGCGGCCGGGCGGCGATGGTGGCAGCCATCTCCTTCAGGTGCTCAGTCAGCCGCTCGATGGGGGAGGCGATGGTCGAAGCCAGAAAAGCAGTGACGCCATGGCGGGGGAGTTCAGCGGCGATCTCCGCGATCTGGCCTTGCATAGCGTCGAAACCGCTCAGGCCGTGGATGTGGAGGTCAATGAGGCCGGGGATCACGTGGAAGCCTGTGGCGTCAATCACTTCGGCGCCGGTGACATCCGGTGGCGACACCACTTCTTCCACAGCGACGATTTTGTCGCCGGCGATGGTCACCACGCCCCGTTCGAAAACCCGGCCTGGCGTGTAGACCCGTCCGTTGATGATGTGTTTCAGGCTTCGAGACGGATGAAGCGCTTCGTCCACTGGATCAACTCCTGTGCTTTCTGCGGGGTATCGGCCTCGGCGAAGAGGCGCAACACCGGCTCGGTGCCCGAGAAGCGCACCAGTACCCAGTTGTCGTTTTCCAGCAGGAACTTTGTGCCGTCAAGATAGGAGACGCTGAGCACAGGATAGGGGCCGATCTGCTCGATCTTCGACTCTCGCAGTTGCCTGGGGATGATGACCTTCATCTCGGACGTGGCCGGGACGTTGTCCTCCACGACGTACAGCCGCCCGGTGATACCGTAGATCGCCTCCAGCAGTTCGCAAATCCTCTGGCCCGTGCGGGCCAGCATCTCCACCACCAGTGCGGCGGCAAAGATGCCGTCCTTGCCCAGGATGTGCCCTCGGATGGTCAGGCCACCGCTGCTCTCGCCGCCCAGCAGGGCGTCATGCCGTTTCATCGCCGCCGCTATGTGCTTGAAACCGACGGGCACTTCGCAGCACTCCTCGCCGAGATGGGCTGCAAGGCGATCCAGAAGGTGCGTTGTGGCCACGTTGCGCACCACGCCGCCCCGTTCCCCACGTACTGCGTGAAGGTAGTGGTAGAGCAAGAGCAAGACGTCGTTGATAGGGATGTACTCGCCGCGCTCGTCAACGATGGCCACCCGGTCGGCATCGCCGTCGGTGGCCAGGCCCAGATCGTAGTCGCCGTCCTGAATGGTGTGCATCAGCAACCGCAGCGCTTCCACGTTGGGAGCTGGCGAGCGTCCGCCGAAGAGCGGGTCGCGCCGTTCGTGGATGGTGGTGAGCCGGCAGCGGGCTTCGGTCAGAATGATCTCCAGCGTGACCTGGCCTACCCCGTACATCGGATCCAGGATCACCTTCAAGCCGGCGCGACGGATGGTCTGCAGGTCAATCAACGATTCCACGGCGTCCACGTACTCATTGGTGAAGTCAGCCGGGCGCACGACCCCGGTTTCCAGACCCAGCGCCAGGTCAATCTTGATCACTTCTTCGGGGGTGAGGCGGTTGGTCTCGGCTTCGATGAGTTCCGTCTCCTCGTCCAGCAGCAACGAGCCGTCGGTGTGGAAGACCTTCAGGCCGTTCCATTCGGGCGGGTTGTGGCTGGCGGTGAAGACCAGGCCCAGCGCCGTCCCCTGCGTGCAGGTGGCGTAGGTGACGAGCGGCGTGGGAGCGTCTTCGGCGAGCAAAATGACGGGGATGTTGTTCCCAGCGAAGACCTCGGCCGCCGCTTCGGCGGCGCGGTCGGAGAGGAAACGACGGTCATAGCCGATGAGGACCCCCTGTGCCTCGCGGCCCTGGCGAATGATCCCGTTAGCCAACGCCTGGGCCAGGCGACGCACGTTGTGCAGCGTGAATCCCTCGCCGATGATGGCCCGCCAGCCGCCCGTGCCGAAGCGAACGATGCTCTCCTCCTCGATGCGGCGCGGTCGGTAGAATCGCTTCTGTAGGATGAACTCCGCCTGCCGCAGGTCGTCGGCAGTGTTGATGCCCAGGACCTCATCTTCGTCGTAGATTTGATAGCTCTCCACTCGCAGGCCGGAGCGGATGAGACGGTGCGCACAATCGGTGAGCCTATACTCCTCGTCAATGTCAGACGGGGTCAGCTGCCGAAGGGCGGGAAACAGTGCGTCGGCGCGGACGACGTAAGCGCCCACGTTCAGCTCGCGGATCTCCCGCACCTCGCGGGAGGCTTCCACCTGTTCGATGATGTCCATGATCCGCCCGGTGGCATCGCGGATGATGCGCCCGTAGGGCAGGGGTTGACGCACGACCGCCGCCAGCAGCGTGAGGTGGGCATCCTTCAGGCGATGACGGTTGATCAGCCCTCGGATCGATGCAGCCCGAAACAGCGGCGTATCGCCGTAGAGAATGAGCAGGTCGCCGTCGTAGTCTTGGAGGAAAGGCCGGGCTTGCAGGACGGCGTGGCCGGTGCCCCGGAGCTCTTCCTGGATCACGTAACGGTAGCCCGGCCCCAGGTGCGACTGCACTTCCTCCCGCTGGTGCCCGACGACGATGTACAGGTCCTCCGACGATACGAAGCGCAGAGCTTTCTCCACCACGTAGTCTATGACCCTGCGTTCCCCCAGGGGTTGCAGCAGAGGAAAGGAGGCCAGATCAGCAGCCTGGCCTTTTCCGGCGGCCAAGATGATGGCCTTCAAAGGGCGTTGTTTGCTCATTTCATATCCCACGATGCAAAGCTATCTGTACTTCCTGACAATGCCCAACATCTGGTCAAGCTTCTCTTCCATGTCCCTCACCATCTTGAACTGAGTGCGACACCTGTCCAGGTTATGATTCTCTCTGTGTACCTTGAAGTAGACATCGCCGTCTAAATGGTCGGTCAGAAATCGCATGCCGCACTCAAACGTCATGAGTCTAGCAGAAAAAGGCAGGAGATCCATCTCCGCAGGTGTCAAGAAATCACGAGTAGCATCCAGATACGCGTCGGCAATACAATCAAAGATGTCGAGATCAATGCATACTTGTGCGAGATCCCTTTCATCTTCGGCAGCTGGATTGGCCCCAGAGCGTATGACATCACCAAAATCGTACAGGGACAACCCGGGCATCACCGTATCAAGGTCGACTATACAGATGCCTTCTCCTGTTTGATCATCAATCATCACATTGTTGAACTTGGTATCGTTGTGCGTGACGCGTTCGGGTAGTCTACCCTGCTCAAGGAGATCAACCAAGACTGACGTATCCTCGGCCCTCTTCTGGACGAACTCGATTTCTGCTCGAGCGGACCGAGCGCGGTTCTTAACGTCTCTCTCTACCGCCTCAACCAAAGCCCCATAGCGTGTCCTGGTGTGGTGGAAATCGGGTATGGATTCGTGAAGCTGCCCCGCTGGAAAATCACTGAGGAGCTTCTGGAATTTCCCGAATGCTCTCGTCGCATTGTGAACGTGGTCCAAGCTTTCCACCACCTGGTAGGTTCGCGCCCTTTCAATGAAGAGATACGCCCGCCAGTAGTTTCCGTCATCCGTTTTGTGAAAGGTTCTTCCCTCTACCGTGCGAATGAGGTTCAGTGTCTCTCGTTCCGGATCGCCTCCAGCGGCAATGATCTTCTTCCGCAAGTGGGAGGTCACCCTTTCGATGTTTTGCATAACCTGTTCCGGGTTCTTGAAGACATTGTGGTTTATCCGCTGAAGGATGTAGCGACGGATCGCCCCGCCTGCCTTTCGGAAATGGGCAACGTATGTATCATTGATATGCCCAAATCCATGGGGACTGGCTTGCAGCAAATCACCCTCAAATGTGAAGTGCTTGACTGTTTCTACAAGGTCAGGCTTCATCTAACATCACCGTACAGGTCTTCTGGATAGACTCCCCAACGGCCTGGGGTTTCCGGCTTTTGATGCAAGAAGGATGCGAATTGACCTAGCAGGTACGAGTAACCTTCCTCAACCCCCGCGGGGCTTCGGTGTCATATCCTTTCGCTTTGGTCAAGTGATAGCAGAACAGTTGGGCGGGCACAATGCTCACCAGCGGGCTAAGCCACTCGGGCAACTCAGTCGGCAGACGCAGCGGTGCATGAGCCAGCGACAGAGCCTCTTCCTCGTTTGAAATGGCCAGCAACTCAACCCGGTGTCCGCTAACCAGGCTGGACAGCAAAGTCAGCAGATCATCAAAGACGGCCCCACCTGGCACGACCGCCAACACGGGAAAGCCTTGGGACACGAGGGCAATAGGGCCGTGTTGAAAATCGGCCGAGGAATAAGGTTCTGCGACCACATAGGCCAGTTCCTTCAGTTTGAGCGCCCATTCAAAGGCGGTGGCATAGTTATAACCACGCCCCAGCACCACGCACTGCTCCATGTAGCCGTAGCGTTCCGCTACCCGTTCGATGATGTCATCCAACGCCAGGGCTTGCTGTACCAGCGTCGGCACGCGGCGCAGCTCCGCCAGGCGGGCGCTTTCCTCACTCAGTGCCACCGAAAGCATGGCGATGGCCATCAGTTGGGTCGTGTACGTTTTCGTCGCCGCCACGGCCTCCTCGATTCCAGCGCTGGTGCTGATAACGAACTCGGCGATCTGCGCCAGCGGCGATCCAGTGTCGTTTGTGATGACCAACGTCGCTGCGCCCTGACGCCTTCCTTCGGCTACCGTCTTGACTATGTCAGGAGACTGACCGGATTGGGAGATACCCACGACCAATGCGTTTCTCAGGGTAGGTGGCGTGCCGTAGACACTGAATAGCGAGGGGGCAGCCAAGGCTATGGGAAGCCGATTGAAGGCCCCCCATAGGTACTTTGCATACAGCCCAGCGTTGTCCGAAGTGCCTCGCGCAGCCAGGAAGACATAGTCTACCTCTCTCGCGCGGATTTGATGAGCGATCTCTCGAACGCCCTCCATTCCATTCTCCAGTAGACCGGCAAGCACCAATGGTTGCTCAAAGATCTCTGATTTCAGACTCATGGGTGTCCTGCTGCAGTCTTGTGAATCGCTCCATTACCTCACCTCTTGTGCGAACCACTCCATTAATCGCTGAACATAGGTCTGGACCGCAAGCCCATCTGGCACGAATATCTCTGCCGTCTCAAGATTGAGTTTATCTCTTCGGTCCTCCTACCCGATCAGTCGAATTCCTTCCATACTGGGGATTCTCGCAGCGCCGCACGGCGGACGAATCCCTCTGCCTCTGCCAATCGGCGGTGCGCCTGGCCGGCGTCCACGCCCGCCAGCAGCATCACCAGCGCCGGCTTGACGTGATTCCCGGTCGCTGCAAGAGCGCGCTTCGCAGCTTCTGCGTCTACCCCAGTCGCTTCTTGCAGGATGCGGAGCGCTCGACGAAGCAGTTTGGCGTTGGCCGGCTGCACGTCCACCATCAAATCGCCATAGACTCTGCCCAACCGGATCATCGTGGCTGTAGAGAGCATGTTGAGTACCATCTTCTGCGCAGTGCCAGCCTTCATCCGGCTTGACCCGGCGATGACCTCTGGCCCCACGACCGGAGCGATAACCACGTCGGCCCGGTGGGCCAGGGGCGACTCGGGATTGCCGGTGAGGGCAACTGTAGCTGCTCCACGCCGTTGGGCTTCGGCCATTACGCCCAGCACCCAGGGCGCGCTGCCGCTGGCCGTGATGCCCACGACGACATCGGCCTCATTCACTCCTGCCTCTCGCACGACCTGTGCGCCAGCCTCAGGATCGTCCTCAGCTTCCTCAACAGATCGACGCAAGGCTAAGTCACCGCCAGCGATATAACCTTGCACCAATTCGGGCGCCGTACCGTACGTGGGCGCCATCTCCGAAGCATCCAACACCCCAAGGCGACCACTGGTGCCCGCGCCAAAGTAGAGCAGTCGCCCGCCCCGCCGCAATCGCGGGACGATGATGTCCACCGCCGCTGCGATCTGTGGCAACTCTCGGCGCACGGCAGTCGCCACCTTGGCGTCCTCGTCGTTGATCAGCGTCACGATGTCTAGCGACGAAAGCGTATCAATGGCGCTTGTCTTTGGGTTTCGCGCTTCTGTGATGGCAATGGAGCTTCCTATTCCCCCCACCCTCTACTCTCCTGCCTGCCGCGCCAGCAACGCCGCACCGATGGCCGCGTCGTGCCGGGGTTCGATCACCTGTGCCCGTGGAGCGGCATCGCCCAGCGCGGCGACGACAGTATCCCAAACCAGGTCTCGCGCCCGGAGGACGGCCCCCGTCAGGACCACTTCAAAGGCTTCGCCGGTCATGTCCAGGCCACGGATGACCGCACAGGCCGCGTTTCCCAACCACCGTCCGGCCTCCCGCAGGATGGATTGCGCCACGGCGTCGCCGGCCCGCGCAGCCTGGCTTACCAGAAGAGCCAGCCCCGCCAGTTGCGGCACACCGAACCCGTCGTCGTAGACAAACGTCACCAGAGCGTTGACGTCAGACAGGCCAAGATATGAGATCAGACGATTCGTTAGCTCCGTGGCTGGTCCTCGCCTATCGTGGGCACGGGCGACCGCGTGCAGTCCTTGCACACCGATCCAGTGAGCACTGCCCTCGTCGCCCAGCAGATACCCCCAACCGTCAGCACGCCTTGCCTCGCCGCGACCATTGACACCATAGGCAATGGCACCCGTGCCGGCGATGAGTACGACACCATGGCGGCGGCCCACGCCACCCACCAACGCCGCCTCCGCGTCGTTGGCGATGACAACACGGGCAAAGCTACCGATGTGCGACAGCATAGCCTGCACCACCTCGCGGTCGCCAGGTCGATCCACGCCCGCCATACCCAGGCCAATGGCTGCTACTTCAGTCACCGCCAGACCGGCGGAAGCCAGTACCTGATGGATGGCCTCTCGCAGCGACGCCTCCGCCACAGCCGGCCCTACCGAATAGTGGTTGGACGGCCCGCTCACCGCACGCCCTAGCTCCCTGCCGTTGCCATCCAGCAAAACCGCCGCTGTCTTGGTGCCGCCGCCGTCTACGCCCAGAAAAACGTCACTCGCCATAGTCCCGCCAATTCACAAATCAAACACTCTGCGGATCAGTTGCGGGTAGTTGGCGCCCGGCGTGATTTCGCCCAGCACCACCTGTGTCCCAGCACCGGTGCAAGCAGGCAGGTTGCCTGGCCGACCGTGGATCGTTTCGTAGGCCAGCACAGCGAAAGCTACCGCTTCTTTGGCATCACTGGAAAGCCCCAAAGCCTCGTGCGTCGTCACGTGGGCGGGTGCCAGACGCAGGTTCAACATGGCGACCAACGTGGGGTTGCTGGCCCCGCCACCGCCCAGGATCACCTCGTCGGGCACTTGGGGCAGGAAACGACGGTAGGCGTCGGCTATGGAGGCAGCGGTGAAGGCGGTGACGGTGGCTACTACGTCCTCGCCGCGCAGCCCCCGCGCCTCAGCCTGCGCCCACACCTCGGCCCCGAATGGCGTCCCGAATTGCTCTCGACCACTCGTCTTGGGGGGAGGATGGAGGAGGTAAGGATGGGCCATCAACTCGGCCAGCAGCGTCTCGTCTACGTCCCCCTTGGCCGCCAGTAGGCCATCCTGGTCGAACGTCTGAGCGCCAGCGGTGGCCCGGCTAGCGGCGTCATCTATCAAGACGTTGCCGGGGCCGGTGTCGAAGGCTAACACGTTGGCAGGATCGTCGCCCGGTGGCAGATAGGTCACATTGGCGATGCCGCCGAGGTTCTGCACCGCGCGCGCTCGCTCCGCATGCCGCAGCAGCAACCAGTCCACGTAGCTGACCAGCGGTGCGCCCTGGCCACCGGCAGCCACGTCGGCCACGCGAAAATCGGCCACAGTGGTGATGCCCGTCCGCGCAGCGATCACCGCCGACTCGCCGACCTGCAGCGTGGACTTGACAGGCGAGTCCGCGCCCACGGCGTGGTAGATCGTCTGGCCGTGCGAGCCGATGAGCGCCATGTCGGCCGGTGCCAGCCCGGCTTTCTGGATGGCCTGAAGCGCCGCTGCTGCGAACCACTCGCCGATGGCGAAGTTCATCTGGCAGACGCGGTCCACCGTCCCCGTGGCCGGGTCAAACAGGGCAAAAACACGCGCTCGCTGTTCGGCATCAAAGGGCACAGAAGTGAACGAGAGCAACTCGACCGATAAATCAGGCGGGGCACCGCCAATCTCCACCACCGCCGCATCTACACCATCGGCAGAGGTGCCGGACATGAGGCCAACGATTCTCATGCTGCTCCCTGATCCTACTCCCTGATCGCCTCGACTGCCGCGTCGTGCAGCCGGGACGATACCGGCTGCGTCAAAACCTGCTTCCTGCGGGGCGATGGGACAAAGGGCGCTATATGAAGTTGTTCCTGTCAATGCACTCAAGACCTACGCGCCGGTCACAGCCTCGGCACGGCGGCGGAAATCGTCCATGTGGACGATGCTGCCATTCACGCGGGCCTCTTCGGCGGCCAAGGCCATCAGATGGCTCTCCAAAGAGGCGCGTGCCGAGGTCAGCGGCTCGGCTTGGCCCTCGCGTACTGTGCGCACGAAAGCAGCCATCAATCCTTCATCCCCGCCGCCATGCCCATACAGTGTCCCCTTGGGCACAATAGTCTCCGTCCCTCCAGTGAGATGGTCGTGAATGGTGATCTCGCTCTTCACCATGGTAAACCTGCCCCGCAGGGTGGCCCTCGTGCCGTCGTAGCGCATGGTGCGGCCCTCTTCGTGGGAGTGACCGTGCATGAAGAGCACGCCCGTCACCCCGCTCTCGAATTCCATGTTAACGGTCTGGTGGTCCACCACATCGTTATCGCAGCGGTAGACACAGCGGCCATAGGGGCCAGTCTCCAGCACACGGCGGCGAGCCTCCAGGCTCAGGTCTTCAGAGATGACCGACGCCGGCCAGCCGGTATGGTCACTGAGGTACGGGCGCGGTGCATAGAAGGGACAGTCGTCGGCCACCGGGCAGCCATCGGTGCAGCGCTCCGTCGCGCCCGGCGGCGCGTTCTCAGGTCGGTAGTGAATTAGCGAGCCGAAAGAGTTGAGCCGCTTCACCGGCCCCAGGTTCCAGAAGAGGATGTCCATGTCGTGACAGCACTTGGCCAGGATCATGGGGCTCTCGATTCGACTGTTGCGCCAGTTGCCCCGCACGAAGGAATGGGCCATGTGCCAGTAGACCACGTTCTCGCGATGCTCGACGGTGATGACGTCGCCCAGCCGGCCCGAGGCGATGATCTCGTGTACTCCGGAGAAGAAGGCGGTGTAGCGCAGGACGTGGCAGATCATCAAGATGCGCCCGGTGCGCTCGGCAGTGTGCACCAACCGCACGCAATCCTCCACCGTGGTGGCCATCGGCTTTTCCAGCAGGACGTCGTAGCTGGTCTCCAATGCGGCGACCGCGGGCTCGACGTGCATGCGGTCCAGCGTACAGACAAGGGCGGCGTCGGCGATCTGCCCCTGGGCCAGCATCTCCTGCCAGGTGCGGAACTGCCGCGCTGGCGGGATGTTGTGGGCTCGGGCGAAGCGGGCACGCCGCTCCTCGTGCGGTTCGGCAACGGCGACGAAGCGCACTTCGTGGGGATGCTGCAGACTGTAGGGGCCGTAGGCGTCGTAGCCGCGATTGCCGGCACCTACCAGGACTGCTTCCAATGGTTTGGACATCTGTTCTCCTCTTGATTGAACAAACTCGTTCGTACCCCTCGGAGGGAGAGGAAGTATTCCCTGCTCACGAGAAACCAGGCACCTGCCACTTCATGTCAGGATCCAGCGGATAGATCGGCCTCCGGATGCGCCGATACGGCAAGCGCTCGATGGCCTGATCCACCGCGCCGGGGCTCAGTGCCAGCAAGGCCCGCGGCGCCGCTTGCTGCAAATCGGGAACCAGGTATCCCATTTTGACCACGATGATCTTGTGCGCCAAGGGATTGATCCCCGCCTGCCGAAAATCGTCCAGGCGGCGAAAAGACTTGCGCCGCTCCGTGACGATCACCTGCACTCCCCTCACTTGCAGCACCGCCTGGTCGCCGCCGATTTCGGCGAAGCCAGTCGAGCCGCGCAGCCCTTGCGGAGCCAGATGGACCACTCGCCCCTTCACGGGCAAAGGCGAGCCGTGAAACGGATCCAGTTTCCCTCCCAACGAGACGTTGACCTCAGCTCCCAGGCCAGCGGCCCGGCAGGCGGCCACGGCAGCGGGGTCCACGATGCTGGCCACGACCGCGTCCGGCACCTCGTGGGCCAACAACCGCTCCAGAAAGACCGGCACATCGCCGACGCCACCACCGGTGGGGTTGTCACCCGCATCACTGACGAACACGGTGAATTCTGGGGCCTCCAGGGCCAACCGGATGCACTCGTCAATCGAAGCAGCCTCAACGCCGAAACCGAACTCCCCGCGTACATCCCAGTACCGCTGAGCCAGGCGCGCTGCCTGCTGCTGGGCGAGAGCACGGTCCGTTCCCGTAACGATCACACTGGCCGAAGCGTGCGGATCGTCGGCCCAGACGTAGCCCACCATGATCGAACCGGTCAGAATGCCAGGCAGCCGATCCACCTCCTCCAGTTGCGTGTAGAGGCTGGCCGCCGGTTCCACGTCCGTGCTCGTCCGCTCGCCTGGTAGGATCACCGGCACCCGTATCCAGACCGACTGTGGTTGCAGTCCTTCTTTGAGGCTCCGCACCAGCAGGACGCAGGCTCTCTCACGGGTTTCCAGATAATCACGATGCGGCGCAGTGCGAAAGGCGGTCAGGATATCCGCCTGATCCACCAACTGTTGCGTCACGTTGCCGTGGAGATCCAGGCTGACCGATATGAGACAATCGGGTCCCACCACCCGGCGTGCCGCGGTGACCCAATCCCCCTCGGCGTCGTCCAGGCCCCTTACGTACATAGCCCCATGCAGCTCCAGGTAGAGCCCATCGAGCGGGCCAGCCTGACGCAGGGCCTGGAGAAAGTCGAACTTGAATTCCTGGTACGCGTCGGGTTCGACCACACCGCCAGGCATGGCCCACGCGCCCAGCGTAGGAATGAACTCGGCTTCGAACTGTGACAGGAAGGGATACCGTTGCAGCAGTTCGTCGCCTCGCGCAGTCGCGAAGTCTGTCCTGCGCGTGGGCAGGGGCGAAAAGGTACAACTCTCTGTAGCGATGGCGCCGATGGCAATGCGCATAGTCCGGTGATCAGGTCTCCGTGATCGGGGACCAGGAGGCGGTGGACTTGACAGTTCACCGCCAGCTTTTCGGGATCAGCTCTCCAACACTCCCATTTGCTTGAGGAGCCGTACCGCCTCTTGCCAGAGAACGGCGTAGTCTCCGGCGTCGTAGGTGGCCAGGTCAGCGTCCACAGGCTGACCTTGCAGCAGGGCCTGGAGCTGTTGCTCCAGCCAGTTGATGGCCGCCCGATAGCGAGCCCGCAGGCCGGCGTAGTAGCCCAGGGCGACGTGCATCTCGCTGCGGCGGGCGCGGGCCAGCCACAGAACTTCGAACTCGGCGCGCAGTTCCTCCAACTCGGCATCCAGAGCCTTGAGGGCCAGGATGTGCTCGTAGAGCCGCCGGGCGTTGGCTTCGACTGGCTCAGGTTGTGCCGCGATCTCGCGCAAGCTGGCACGGATCTCTTGCGAAAGCGTAACCTTGCGGGCGGCGTAGGCGGTGAGCCGGGCGGCTGAGGCCATCTCGTGCAGCGTCAGTTCGCGGGGGTGGCCAAGGGCCAAGGCATCGAAGGTAGCAGCGGCCTCTTCGGCCAGCGAGCACATCTCAGTCAGCGTCTCGGCAGGCAGCGTGTTCTCGCCGCTAACGGTCTCTCCAACCAGGGGCTCGTCGAACAGAGCAAGGACAGTGTGAGAGCGGTTGCGGTGGTGGATGCCTGGCAGGTCGTTGGTGCGAGCCAGTTGATGGAGCGCGCCCATGATGACTTCGTGATCCAAGTCAAAGAAGAGCGGGCCAAAGGCGGCGTCAAAGTCCTCGTCGCTCGTGGTGCCGCCGGTCCAACCTTGCGTCGCACCGAAGACGTAGCCGTGCCAGCTCAGGCCCAGGTGCTGGTAATGGCCATAGTCACCCCAGTCGGTGTTGAGCACCCCCTCGGCGCCGGCAGCCACGCCGTCGCGCACAAAGTTGCGGATGTTGACGTTGGCTCCGTAAAGTCGTGGGAAGATGCTGTTCCAGGAGCCGACGCCTGGGCAAACCCAGAACTGCCGCCCGGCCTCGGCGAAAGCCTTGACCGTAGGGTATTCGTCGGCGGGATCGTAGTGCCAATCGAGCAGGGTGACGTCGGCGGGCACCTCGCCGATGAGTTCCGGGTAGTTAAGCAAAATGTCGCCCCAGACCTGGATACGCCGTCCGTAGCGGGCGGCCAGCTCGCGCACCCGCAGGATGTGATTGAGGTAGACCCTTCCCACGCCGATTTCGTCGGTCATAGCTTTGCTGGCCCCCCGGCCCAGGTCCCAGGTCTCGTCGCAGTCCACGTTGAAGGTGGTGGAAGTGAATGAGGGCAGCGTATCGCCATACAAGTCGTCGAGCAAGGCATAGCTTTCCTCGAAGGCCGGGCTGAGCGTCCACAGCAGCCCCGTCTCGGCCAGGTGCTGGTATTGCGGCAAGGCCAGCGCGTTGCGGAAATGGCCGAAGGATTGCAGGTTGGGCATCAACTCGACGTGATGGCGGCGGCAATGCTCGTCCAAGGTCACGATGTCTTCGCTTGTGAGCGAGCCGCAGCCGGCGCCGATCTTGGGGTGGCGGGGGAACTGGAAGGTGTGCTCGGTGTAGAGTTGCAGCACGTTGAGCTTGAAGTGACTGAGCTCCTCGGCCAGTTGCATGAGCGTCGCCAGCGTGGGCACCTTGCGCCGCGAGATGTCGAGCATCAGACCGCGATAGGGCAGCGTCGGCCAGTCGCGGACGGCTAGCGCGGGCAGCGTGTGGCCCTGCAGCCGCACCAGTTGGCGCAGCGTTTGGACAGCGTAAAACAGTCCGGTGGATGTGTCGGCGTAGAGGATAGCGCGGCCTTGCTCGACGATCAAGGCATAGGCCTGTTCAGCTACAGCTTCCGGAGCATTGACGGTAGTCGGTTCGAGACCAAAAGCAGTAGCTTGCTCGGTCCCGCAGACCAATAGAATGACATTCTCCGTCTGCGGCGGCGTGTAGGCCTTGATGATGGGCAACCCCATGTAGGTTGCCTGACCGATTTCGTGCTGAAGTTGGCGCGCGGCGAAGAAGGTATCGTCGCCAGCAGCGGCGTGGATGAGAATGCACGTGTCAGCCGTGAGGGAGAGCGTGCCGTCGAGCGGCGACACCTCTTTTGGCTGAGGAAGTAGACAGTGAGCCATTTGGATCTCCTTGGATGTTCGATGATCTAGACACCTGACGGGTTTTCATAAGAACCTGTCGGGTCTTGTCTTGTCCGGTGTGATAGTTCGATGCAACTCAAGCAGGGTGCTTCTCTTGCCATGTGACCAGGCGGAAGAAGACGACCGCCAGACCGATAGCTACCAGGTTCAATACTGCCGTAACGAAGAACGGCAGGCCGACCGCGATCTCCACCAGCGCCCCACCGATCATGGAACCAACGATCATGGCCAGGCTCCACAGCAGATGCAGCGTGCCCAGCACACGGCCGCGCTCCTCTTCTTTCGTTGCGTCGGAGACCAGGCAGGGCAGCAGTGTGGCCAGTGACCATGCTGCGCAGATCCCCAATACGCCAAAGACGTAGAAACTCCAGAGGTGGGTGGAAAAGCTCGCCTGGCCGACGATAGAGATGATCAGCACACCAAAGCCCGCCAGCGTCGGCCAGCGGCGGCCCCAGCGGTCAGCAGCCCGTCCGATCAGCGCCTGGGCCAGCGTAGCCAACATGAAGCTGAGCGTGGTGTAGAGCGCTACAGCGGTCTTGCTCCCCGCTAGCCGATTTATGAGCAAGGGGTTCAACACAGACGCCATACCGTAGTAGCAAGTGGGCAGGAAGCGCAGGAGGCCCAGGATAGCGATCACCGGGCGGCGCAGGATCTCGCGGTAGCCGAGCAGCGATTCGCTCCAGGAGGGTACTGTTTCGGATTTCCGTTGCAGGCGTGGCAAGAAGGTCACTGCCACCAACATCGTTGCCAGCGAAACCACGAATAGAACCAAGCCCAAGGGGCCAAATCCCCACTTGTCCAGAATGACGCCTGCAACAGGACTGCTCAACGCTCCGCCAAGGGTGAAGCCCCAATTGTAAAGAGCCGAGAACATGCCCAAGCGCTCCGGGCCAGCGGCGTCAATCAGATAGCTCATCCCTCCCAGGGTGTGGAAGCCCAATCCCATGCCAGCGAAGGCCCGGAGCAAGACGACCAGCCAGGGCGCACGAGTCAGATAGATCAGGCTGCCTAAGACAAAGCCGAACAGCCCCAGTATGAGCGTCCACTTGCGTCCCAGCGTATCGCACAGCGCCCCTCCGATTACAGCGGCGATCATGCCCATGAATTGGCCGATCGAGATAATGGTCGAAACGACAACCTCCTCGTACCCCAATTGCTCTTCCACAAAGATTGGGAAGAAGGCCGCTTGTGGGGCGATCACGATACCGCTTAGCAGGAGCACACCCAACAGTGGCACAACAGGCCGGCCTCGGGTCAGCATTGACGCTGCCCAGCCTTTACGCTCTCGCACGGTCACGCGAGTCTCCTTGCCCCACAATCGGCGGCCACCAGGTGATGGTTCGCATCCGGCAGTTCGTGCAACTCCCAATATCGCCCTTGACTTGATTCCACGGAAGTACTGCGGAGCATAGCTTACCACAATTGGCCGATTCTGGAAAAGGAACGAGGTCACATCTGCTGCATAGCGCGCACAAAGGCCCGGATTCGATGGGGATCGGTCACGGTGAGCGAAAACTCGGGTGGCCTGAGCTCACCACCCATGAAGCACCGAGCGTTGCGGTACCTCATGCGGCTTTCCACGTTCATCGGGGCGGCGGCGTGCACCTCTTTGGCGCCACTCTGCTCGGCTATCTTTCCGATGTTTCGTTCGGTGATCCCCCCGCCAGGCATGATGATGATGCGGTCACCCGCTTCTTGCACCAGGTCGGCGATCAGGTCCAGCCCTTCCAGTGCTGAAAGCTCCTGACCTGAGGTCAGGATTCGGTCAATTCCCAGTTTGATGAGGTCCTCCATCGCCTCGTGGGGATGGCGCGACATATCGAAGGCGCGGTGAAATGTGACGCGCAAGGGACGAGCCAGCTCAGCCAATTCGCCCGTCCGTTCTCTGTCAACCGAACCATCTTCGTTCAGGATACCGAAGACCACGCCGTCGGCCCCTAGCTTCTTGACCAGTTCGACGTTGAGCTTCATGACTTCGAACTCGACGCCGGAGTAGCAGAAATCGCCGCCGCGCGGTCTGATCATGACATTCAGGCCCATGTCAATGCTCTTGCGGGCCAGTTGGATCGTTCCCGCGCTGGGGGTGGTGCCTCCCTCCAGCAGATTGGCGCATAACTCGACGCGATCCGCACCGCCTTCCTGCGCGGCAATGGCTGCCTCGACGGAATCAATGCAGGCTTCAAAGATGATCCGATTACTCATGAGGGCCTCCTCGTCTTTTCCTGCAGCTTGACTTTGCTGGTGCGTCGCCACGTCCACCGCCCGGCCGATGCGCAGCGACTCAACGGCAGCCAGCCAGGGCGATGCGCAGCAATCAAGCTACAAGTTGAGACTGCGAACCCCCAAGGCGGGAGTTCGCAGTCTCGCTTGCCCTGCATAGGTGTTTCGGTCTACGCCGAGACGCGGATCACTGGTTGCACGGATAGAGCGTGCCGTCCAGGATCATCATGACGGTGAAAGAGTCGGCGTAGGGGCTGTTCTTGTAGATCGGGTCGTCATCTGGCAGCCAGCCGCAGGTGTGCAGGCCGTCCATGGCCGGGTTGTTGCCGTAGCGCTCCCAGAGCGGGATCTGGGGCAACAGCTCGTTGTAGGCCTTGGCCGTTTCGCCGACCATCGCCTTCTGGGCTGCGGCATCCAGGCCCGTGGTCATGTTGTCGATGTTGTGCTCGAAGTCGAACTCACCGCAGCAGTCGCTGGGTTGCACCAGTGTAAAGCTCATGCCTGGGCCCTGAGTCCCCAACTGAGGTTCGGCCGCCAAAGCCGCACCTGTGACTGCCTCGCCGTTGTGGGTATACATGTCCTGGACGAAGGAGAAGTGCGGGTGCGGGTCGCCGGCACCCCAGCCGCGGATGGCCAGTTCGAACTTCCCCTCGTTGACCTCGATGGGGTGCTGGCGGAACTCGACGCCGCGGAAGGCGGTCTTGATGCCGAACTCGGTAAGCTGCTCGGCCAGGTTCTCGGCGGCCGCCGACCAGTCGGCGTACTCGGCCGGGGCCGTCAGCTCGTACTCCATCCTCTCGCCCGTGTCGGTGACCCAGACGCCGTCAGCGCCCTTGCTGAAGCCCAGGGCCTCCAGCATCGCCGCGGCCTTGTCGCGGTCCAACTCGTACTTGTTGAGCGCGTCAAGGTCGTCCACCCAGATAGGGACGATGTTGTCGCTGAAGCCGGCCATGTACTTGGGCTCCTTGCCGGACTCGCCCAGGGAGACGGTGCCGTTCTCGTGGCGGTCAACGGCGTAGGCGATGGCCTGGCGCACCTCGGTGACGTTGAAGGGATAGATGGTTTGGTTGAAGTAGAGGGCCGGACCGGAGAAGATGGGCGGGCGAAGGATGCGAATGCCGGCGTCCCTGAAGGCCTTCTCCGTGGCCGGCGGGAAGCCGTGGGTGGCATAGTCCACCTGCTGGGCCAGGACCACCGGCGTGATGGTGGGCGTCTCGCCGTTGTAGCTGTAGACCTTGTCGAACTTGACGACGTCGGCCAGCCAGGAGGTCTCGTTCTTGAGCAGAGTCAGGCGGGCCTCGTTGATGCTGTCCACGTCAATGTTGTACGGGCCGGTGGCGTTGTAACCGTCGGGCCGGTACTCGTTGAACTCTTTCAGCAGACCGTTCCACTCATCCGAGTCCACGTCCTTGCCGGCGTCTACGAGATCCTGCACCTTCTGGGCCCACTCGCCAAAAGTGGCGCGGTCCACGATGTATTCGTTGCGGATGACGTAGCGCTCGACGACGGAGGAGGGCTCGGACATGTGAAAGACGATGGTGTGGTCGTCCACGATCTCCATCCTGTCCAGGAACCGCCAGACGGTGCCCTTGGCCAGGCGACGGCAGTTGAAGGTGGTCCACACGTCCTCGGCGGTGAAGTCGTCGCCGTTGCTCCACTTGACGCCCTCGCGCAGGTGGACGGTCAGCGTGGCCGCCTCGGGGTCAACCTCCCAGTCGGTGGCCAGCAGCGGCATCCAGGTGTCGGTGGCCCAGTAGTACATGGCCAGCGGCGGGATGAACAGCGAGCGGTAGATGCCGATGATGATCGCGTTGGTCGTGAACGGGTTAAAGTGACCCACCGGGGGTATCGGGTAGGGGTAAGCGGCAGCGAACACGCCCCCGACGGTTGGTGTGGCGGTGACGACCACTTCCTTCTCGACCACCACCTCCTTCTCCACGACGACGGTCTCCACGACCAGCTTCTCGACCACCACCTCTTTCTCGATGACCTGGGGCGTGGGAGCCGGGCAGGCAGCCAAGAGACTGGCCACCAAGGTGAGCACCAGTAGCGTACTTAGCCTTTTCATTGGTTTTCCTCCTTTAAGGAATGAACGACACGACTGTTTCAACATCCCGACGACGCTCCCCTTCGAGCGCCGTCGGCAGACGAAGATAGTAGGAGCGATCGCATCACCTCCTTTCAGCGTGAGAATCGCCGGAGTACGAGGATCACGGCGGCAATGAAAATCAGTCCTATCAGCAGACTCAAAACGGCCACCACGAACTCGGCCGTGCCAGGGGTCAGAAAGGGCAACAGCAGCGCCGAAACAAAGGTGACAAAGAAGGCTATGCGGAAGAATGACCTTCCCATCTGGGGACTCATGGGCCTTTTCTCCCCTATCCTGTGACCACGTGACAGGCTACCACATGCCCTTCCCCCACTAGCTTTAGCTCTGGCTGTTTCTGGTCACACAGCCCTTCCACAAAGAGCGGGCAGCGCGGGTTAAATCGGCAGCCAGAGGGCAGGTCGAACAGGCTGGGAATATCCTGGCTGCGGAGCGTCACCGTTTTCTTGCGCCGGGTCAGTTCCGGGTCGGCCTCCGGCACGGCGGCCAGCAGAGCCTGGGTGTAAGGATGCTGTGGGTTGTTGATCAACTCCGGCGTAGAGGCGATCTCGACGATGCTGCCCACGTACATCACGGCGATGCGCTCCTTCCAGGCAAAGTATTTGGCCAGCGCCAGGTCGTGGGTGATGAACAAGAACGTGACGTTCAGCTCTTCTTTCAAACGAGAGAGCATGTTCAGCAGGCTGACGCGGATAGAGACGTCCACCATGGAGACAGCCTCGTCGGCGACGATGAAGGCGGGATTGACGGTGATGGCGCGGGCCACCGACACCCGCTGGCGCTGGCCGCCGCTCAACTGGTGGGGGTACTTGGTCAGAAAATCCTCCACCGGCGTCAGGTCCACGATTTGGAGCAGTTCGACGACGCGATCCCGCGCCTGTTGGCGGTTGGCGGCCAAGCCGTGACGCAGCAGAGGGGCGCTCAGGATCTTGTAAACGGTATGAGAGGGGTTCAGGGAGGCGTAGGGGTCCTGGTGGATGATCTGCGCCCCTAGCCGGTACTCTTTGAAGCCATTTTTGTCCCGCGCCCAGACGTCCCGCCCTCGATACAGAATCTGCCCCGTCGTGGGCTTGAGCAGGCCAGCCATCACTTTGCCAGTGGTGGTCTTGCCGCAGCCGCTCTCGCCCACCAGGCAGAGAACTTCTCCCTCCCGGATGCCCAGCGACACGTTGTCCACCGCTGTCACCCTCTCCCGTCGGGAGCCAAAAGTTCGCCTCAGGTTGCGCGCTTCAACGAGGTACTCTGCCATCATGCCTCTTCTGCCGTTCGACTAAATGCTCGCGACGAAGCCGGTCGGTGATTGTGTCGCTCCCACATGGCATCGGCGTCCCGCCGAACCTGATCAACGTGGAAACAGGCCACGACGTGATCGTGCCTGTAGGGCTGGAGCGCTGGCTCCTCTTGCCGACAGCGATCTGTGGCATAGGGACAGCGAATGTGAAACTTGCAGCCCGGGGGCAGGTCAATCAGATCGGGTGGCGAGCCAGGGATAGAGACCAGGTCTTCGAATTCGCCGGTGACCGTGGGCACGGCCCTGATCAGGCCCAAGGTGTAGGGATGTGCCGGGCGGTAAAAGATGTCATTGACGGGGCCAAGCTCCACGAGGGCGCCGGCATACATGGTGGCCACCCGGTCGGCCAACTCGGCGGCGATGGACAGGTCGTGGGAGATGAACATCATGGAGAAGCCCAACTCCGCTTTCAACCGCTTCAACAGGTCCAGGATGGTGCGCTGGGTCAGGATGTCCACCGCCGTCGTCGGCTCGTCGAGAATGATGATCTGCGGGTCCAGCAGCAGACTCATGGCCAGCAGCACCCGCTGCCTCATGCCGCCGCTCAACTCGTGGGGATAGGCATCAATGACCCGTTCCGAATCGAGTTGCACATAGCGAAGCAGGTCCAGTGCCCGCTGGCGCACCTTGGCCCTGGGCATGCGGTCGTGGGCGCGCACGGTGTCGTACATCTGGTCCCAGATGCGCAGCACCGGGTTGAAGGCATTGAGCGCCGACTGGAATACCATGGCACACTCGCTCCAGCGAAAGTGACGCATCTCCGACTTATTGAGCGAGCGCACCTTGGTCACCGACCCGAGCCGCCTGTAGATGATCTCGCCCCTGGGGATGCGGGCCGTCTTGACCAGGAGCCGGATGAGAGCCAGGCCCAGCGTCGTCTTGCCACAGCCGCTCTCGCCGATGAGGGCCAGGCTCTCTTGCGGTCGCAGGTCGAAGCTCACGCCGCGCACGGCCTTGACCATGCCCCGTTCGCCTTGATACTCCACCCACAGATCCCGCACAGAGAGGGGGATCTCCGTCTCCGTCTCTTCGCCGGTTGTCCAGATCACGTCACTTCTTTCACTCACCATCGTCTATCGCCCGGCGCGCAGTCTGGGGTTGAAGATCTCTTCCAGCGAACGGCTCATCCAGACGATGGACAACTGGAACAGGGCGATGGCGGTGATCGGCGCCATGATGAAATAGATGCTGTCCTTGTAGAAGATAGCCCCCTGCGTCCAGGCCAGGTTGATCATCACGCCCCAGTTGCGGGTGAGCGGCACCAGGCCCAGGAAGACCAGGCCCACCTGGGCATAGATGGCTCCCGTCATGGCCAGGGTGAAATTGATGGCGATGTAGGCCATCATGTTGGGCAGGATCTCGGAAAAGATGATGTGTCGCAGCCCCAGGTCGAGGGCCACGGCCGCCTCGATGTAGTCCCGCTCCTTGATGGAAAACACCTGGGCGCGAATGGCCCGGTACAGCCCCGCCCACGACAGGACAGCCAGGATCAGGGCCAAGGTCACCGTGCTGCGCAATCTGACCAGGCTAGCCAGCACGGCCAGGAGGGGGAAGCGAGGAATGGTGAGCCAGATGTCGGCCAGGGCCGTCAGAGACGAGTCGAGCGCACCGCCGCCGACGGCGCTCAACGCCCCCAGCGTCACACCGATGAAAGTGGCGATCGCCCCCGTGAGGAAGGCCATGATCAGGATGTCTGCTCCACCGTGGACGATTTGCGCCCAGATGTCCTTGCCCTGGCTGTCGGTGCCCAACGGGTGCTCACTGGAAGGCGCCTGGTAAATCTTGGTGATGTCGGCCTTGGTCTCTTTGGGCACGAACCGGGGCATGACAAAGGCCAGGATGATAAAGCCGACGATCATCAGCGTGCCGACAAAGCCCACCTTGTTGCGCGTCAGGTTGCGCACGAAGATGCGCAACGAGTAGAAGAAGTTCTCCAGCAGGCTGTGCCTGGTGCTTTCTGCGGCGCTCACAGTTGTCACGTTATTCCCCTCCACCGATGCGGATGCGGGGATCCAACCAGCCATAGACGTAATCGGCCAGCAGGTTGGACAGGATCACGGCCACGGTGATGATCAGGAAAATGCCCTGCATCAGCGTGTAATCGCGGGTGTTGATGGCCTCTCGCAACTGGTAGCCGATGCCCTGGTAGACAAAGATGAACTCGATGAGGATCGAGCCGCCGACGACGAATCCGATGCTGATGGCCAACTGGGCGATGAGCGGCAGCGAGGCGTTGCGGCCCACGTAGGCGGTGGCGATGCGGCCCTCCGGCAGGCCACGCGCCCGGGCCACGGTGACGTAATCCTCGCCCAGCGTGCTGATGGTGTTGCTCTTCATGGTCAGCATCCACCCGCCAAAGGTGGCCAGCACATAGGTGGCGATGGGCAGCGAGGCGTGGAAAAAGATGTCTTTGATAAAGGCCCAGGTGAAGCCCGGGGCGATGCCCGGCGTGGAAGAACCACGCATATCATGGATGGGCACCAACTCCCAGCGCACGCCCAGGTAGACCAGCAAGAGGATGCCGATGATGTAGTCCGGTATCGAACTCAAGAAGGAGCCTACCCCGGACAGAATCGGTTCCCAGAAAGCGTCCCGGTAATAGGCCGTCAGCATCCCCAGCATCATGCCCAGGGTGAAACTGATCAACAGGCCTGTCCCCACGCTGAAAATGGTCCAGGGCAGGAACTTGACAATGATGGAGAGAACGGGCGTCCCCGGCGAGCGTAGCGAAGTACCCAGGTCGCCCTGGGCCAGGCCGAGCATGTAGTCAAAGTACTGCTTGTGCAACGGCGCGTCCAGGTCCAGGGCAAAGAGCGAGGCCGCCATGTCTTGGGCCTCGTTGTAGGGCAGGCTGTATTGCACAATCAACTCGTTGATGTAGACCTCGATGGGGTTAGACGGCATCAGGCGGACGAGGAAGAAAACCAGCGTGGTGACGAAGAGCATGGTGAAGAATGCCTTGACCAAACGCCGTACCAGGTAGTTGGACACTATGGCCTTGGCGATTTTGCCGGGGGAGAAGCGGGCTTGCGCCATTTCTTGGGAGGCTGCCACTGTGCTCAAAACGTCCACCTCCTATGTGATCAGACGTTCCCCAACTCGCTATTCAGCACCTGAGCCACGTCGGCCAGGTCGCTCATCATTATCACCCAGGCTGGAGGAAACAATCTGCCTGGTAGGTTTCCTGATGAAGTATAGCATGGAAGATGTCCCTTGTCAAATCCCCCGAACAGGTTGTCCCTGGCCTAAGTTTTGTGCAACCAGTGGATACGATCCTGGATTCTCTCCATGCCAGGAACAACCGTCATCTCTCCTCCCGCTCGATCACGTGATGGGTCTGGCGCACTTTGATGATGGCGTCGGGCGGGTAGGTGCCGAAGAGAGAGGAGTTGGCGTAGGCCAGGGCGCGCTTGCCGACGAGGGTGCCCGGGTTCAGCACCGAGTTGCAGCCGATCTCCGCCTCGTCGCCGATGATGGCCCCGAACTTGCGCAACCCCGTCTCGACCTTGCGCACGCCGATGGTCACTGTCACCAGCTCGCGGGTCACCTTCAGGTTGGAGATTTTGACGCCCGCGCCCAGGTGCGCCCGCCAGCCGAGGACGCTGTCGCCGATGTAGGCGAAGTGAGGGGCGTTGGCCTCGTCCATCAGCACGCAGTTCTTCATCTCGTTGACGTGGCCGAGCACCGCCCCGTCGCCCACCAGCACGTTGCCCCGGATGTAAGCGCCCTGCCGCACCTGGCAGTTGGCCCCGATGATCGTCGGCCCCTTGATCATGGCCCCCGGCTCGACGACCGTGCCCGGGCCGATGTACACATCCGCCGCCACCTCGGCCAGGCGGCTGACCTCCCCCTCAATGCCCGGTTCCAGGTGGGCACGGATGTACTCCCCGATGCGGGGAAGGACCTCCCAAACAAACTCCACGCCGTCGAAGAGGGCGGCGTGGGCAAACTTACTCAGATCGAAGAAATCTTGCGGTCGCAGCATCTACGCCTCCTGCTTGTCGTGAGCCCTGTCGAACGGCGCAGCGATCTCGGCCAGTTGAGCCAGCACTTGCTGGTGCAGCTCCGTTGTGGCCGAACAGACGATGTCGTAGCGACGGTCGAGGTCAGGGGAAAAGGTGACTTCCTCGCCCTGGAAGGTGCTGACCACCGCCCCCGCCTGCTGGGCGATGAACAGGCCGGGGAAGACGTCCACAAAGGGCTGCTGCAGGGCCAGGTAAACGTCCACCCGCCCCTTGGCCACGTCGGCGAAGGCCGCCGGCCCGCCGTTGGGCAGGATGAACTTGACCCGGCGCAGCAGTGGCTCGTAGGTGTGGGCAGCGGGGTACATGTAGTGGGGCTTCATCAGGTAGGTTTCCAGGAAGGCCTGACCCAGTTCCCTGGTCGTGGCCGGGCGAATGGTCTCCACATCTACCGCATCGTCCCCGACGAAGCGGCCTGTGTACGCACCCTCGCTGTCGGCGAAATCCACCGTGCCCTCGATGCAGTCGCCCACCGCCGCGCATTTGGGCTGTCCATCCATCCCGTAGATGGCCAGGGAGGTGAACCAGAAGGCCGGAATGCGCCGCTTGTAGAGCAGGCTGCCGTCGAAGGGGTCGGACACGAAGTAGACCGGCTCGTCCAGCCCCGGCGCTTGTTGCTCTGCGGTCACCTCCACCCGCTGCGCCTCCTCGGAGAGGACGATGGCTGCAATGCCCTGCTCCCTCAGCCTGGCGATGAAGAGCTCCTCGACGGCCTGATCCACCCGCAGCGTCTCCGGGTCCCAGAAGCGGTATCCTGCATCCCGGCTGCTGCTGACCACCTGGGCACCACGTTCGCCCAGGCGGCTGACCAGGGTCAGGCTATCGCGGATGCAGAGCAAGGCGAAGGCTGTCCAGGGATTGTAGGAGTTGATGGCCGTGATCACTTACCCCTCCACAGCTATGCCCAGGCGGGGCAGCAGGTCGAGCAGAAAACGCCGCGAGCGGCGCATCGCCCCGTCCAGGTCGTCCACGTGGCCGATGTCCAGGGCCACGTAGTCAGCGAAGCCGTGCTTCTGGAGCGCGGTGAACACCCCTTCCCAGTCCACGGTGCCCTCGCCCAGGGAGCGGTGCTCGTTGACCCGCCCGTCGTTGTCGGACACGTGCAGGTAGAAGATGCGGCGGCCCAGCTTCTCCACGCTGAGGGGCAGGATCTCCTTTTGGGCGTGCTGATGGCCGGTGTCCAGCACGGCGCCGAAGTTCTCGTCGTCCACAGCGTCCATCAGCCGCAGCAGCCCGTCGGTGTTGCTGACGATCTCGCCCACGCGGGGCTCCAGGCAGAAACGCAGCCCGGCGGCCTTGGCCCTGGCGTTGCAGACGCTGATGGAATCCACATCTCACCATCTCACCTCACTTCAACCCCGTCGTGGCGATGCCCTCGACGATGAACCGCTGGGCGGCGATGTACAGGATGAGCAGGGGCAGGATGGAAATGATTGAGCCGGTCAGCAGCAGGTGCCATTGCGATTCGTAGGCTCCCCGGAAGGCCATCAGCCCCAGGGGCAGGGTGCGCAGGTGGCTTTCGGAGATGTAGAACACCGGGCGCAGCAGAGCGTTCCAGTTGTTGATGAAGGCCAGGACGAACAGGGTCACCAGCGCTGAGCCTGCCAGGGGCAGGAAGACGCTGCGGTAGATGCGGAAGGCCGAAGCGCCGTCTATGGCCGCCGCGTCCTCCAGATCGCGGGGGATGTTGGCAAAGAACTCCCGCAGCATGAAGGTGCCATAGGCCCCGGTCAGAAAAGAGGGGACGATCAGCGGCAGGTAGGTGTTTAGCCAGTTGAGCTTGATCATCAAGAGGAACTCGGGGATGATGCTCACTTCGATGGGGACCATGGAGGTGGCCAGCAGGGCACCGAAGAGGAGGTTCTGTCCCCGAAATCGCATGCGGGCGAAGGCGAAGCCGGCCAGAGAACAGGTGATCAACTGGCCGAGGGCGGCCATGAAGGAGACGAAAACGCTGTTGAGCGTGTACCGCAGGAAGTTGTGTTTGGTGAACACGGTGACGTAGTTGTCCCACATGCCCGGCTGGAAGAGCTTGTCCGGCATCCACGTGGGGGGGATGGCAAAGACGGCCTTGGAGGACTTGAAGGTCGTCAGCAGCATCCACAGGAAGGGGAAGACGGTGATGAAAGCGAAGAACAGGAGCAGCACGTACATCAGTGTCCTGTTGATCGCTATGTTCAAACGTCTGGATCTGGCAGTCATCTT
>JACNHM010000335.1 GCA_014383605.1 Chloroflexota bacterium | reverse complement strand
AAAGGCCAACCACTCCTCCACCTCCTGCGGCGAGAGACGCGGCTCCTCACGCAGCCGCACCGAGGAGGGCAGGGGTGCGGTGAGTCGGGCGGCGAACTCGACCGCGGAGATGACCTGAGCGCCCCGCGCCCGGGCCATCTCGGCCAGGGTGTGATCCGACGTCACCACCGTCAACTCGCGGGGATTGGCGGCCTGCCGCAGCCGGGCGGCGATGAGGTCGTCGGCGCTGCGCCGCTGATCGCTGGCGAAGATGACCTTCACGCCGCCGCCGGAAAGCTCGCGAGACAAGCCGCCGGGCAAACCGGCGTCGAAGAAGACGGTGATATTCTGGCGCACGCGGCTGCGGTAGCGGCGCATCAGCCGCACCAGCCTCAGTTCGTCGTCCTCGTCGGCCAGGGAGATGCCCGGCAACTCGCCGCTGCCGATGAGGTTGTGTCCGTCAATCAGCAAAGGCACTACAACTTGTTCTCCAACACCTGGTCGGGAGTGAAGCCGTCGAGTTGCAGATACCACTGGGCGGCGTCGAGCAGCGCCTGCTGGGGGATCAGACCAATGAGCTCGCTGCGTTCCACGGCCACGCCGTGGCGGGCTGCCTCGCGGCGGATCATCTCCACCACCCGGTGCACGGGCGTGTGGCGGAAATCGGTCAGGTTCATGGATACCTGCGCCTTGCCGGCCACCAGCAACCCCAGTGCCCTGACATAACGCAAGCCACCGCTGGAATGCCGCAGGGCGCGGGCGATTTGGCGGGCGATCTCCACGTCGCCGGTGGTCAGGAAGACGTTGTAGGCGATAAGGAAGGGGCGGGCGCCGATGACGGTAGCGCCGGCTGGCCCCAGCCGCGCCGGCCCGAAGTCGGGCGCTCGATCAGGGTTGGTGCGGATCTCCTCCTTGAGCCCCTCATATTCGCCTCTCCGAACGTCGGCCAGGTTGCGCCGCTCGGGCCGCGTGGCTGCTTCCTCGTAGAGGTAGACGGGGATACGCAACTTCTCTCCCACCCGCTGGCCAAGCTGCCGCGCCAGCGCCACGCACTCTTCCATGGCCACGCCGCGCACGGGCACCAGGGGCACCACGTCGGCGGCGCCGATGCGGGGATGCTCCCCTCGATGGTGATCCAAATCAATCAACTGCGCGGCGGTGGCGATGGACTGAAATGCCCCTTCGGCAACAGCTTCCGGGCCGCCCACAAAGGTGACCACCGTGCGGTTGTGATCGGCGTCGGACTGCACGTCGAGGACGCGGACGCCGTCCACGGAGCCGATGGCCGCGGCGATGGCGTCAATGACCGGCTGCCGCCGTCCCTCGCTGAAGTTGGGCACACATTCGACGATCTTCTGCACTCTGTTCCTCCCCTATCGTTCTTCGTTCGGTGTTCAGCAACGGGCGTCATTCTAGCATCACCTCGGGCTAATGTCAAGACTCGAAGCACGCCGCTGGGTCGAGCTCATAATGATGCGGCTCGGCATGGGGTACGAGGGAATGGGGCCTCTCCAGGCCGTGCGCCTCCATCAACTCTACATTGCTCATGATCTCTTCGGGGGAGCCTTTGGCAACGACGCGCCCCTCGTCTATCAGGACGACGTGGTCGCACACCTCCAGAATGAGCTCCAGATCGTGAGAGGCGATGAGAATGGTCTCCTGTGTGGCCTGCAAGAAGCGGATGAGGCGGCGGCGGGAACGGATGTCCAGGCTGGCAGTGGGTTCGTCGTAGACAACCAGCCGCGGGCGCATGGCCAGCACACCGGCGATGGAGACCATACGCTTCTCGCCGCCCGAGAGATGGTGGGGCGGGCGATCCGCCAGTTCCAGCACGCCGGCGGTGGAAAGCGCCTCCCTGACCCTGGCTTCCACTTCCGCTCGTGGCAGTCCCATGTTCAAGGGCCCGAAGGCCACGTCGTCCCGCACCGAGGGGCAGAAGAGCTGGTCATCCGGGTTCTGGAAAATCATGCCGACGTCTGGGCAGAACTTCCCCCGCACCACCGGTTTTCCGAACAAGAGAATCTCACCGGCATCGGGCTTCAGCACGCCGCAGATGAGGAGGAACAGGGTGGTCTTCCCCGCCCCGTTGGGGCCGATCAATCCCACCCGCTCTCCTGGCCACATTTCCAGGCTCAGACTCTGCAGCACGTCGTCCTTGTCCGGGTAGGAGAAACAAAGCCCGGAGACTACAAGCACATGCTTAACTTCCAACTTCCAACCTCCAACTTCCAACCTCTAATCTCCAAAGCCGCCCTTAGGCCCGGCGCAGAATGATTTCGGCAGCGATGAATCCGGCTGCCGTCAGGAGCAAGGCGAAGAGCCCCGCCAGGTCGCTGAAGAGGGTCGGGGTCTCTGCAGCGGAACGGGTTGGTTGGCCGTAGCCCCGCAGAACCATCGCCTTGTAGACCCGCTCCGAACGCTCGTAACTGCGCACCAGGATGCTGCCCGCCAGTGAAGCCAGGCCGCGGAGGACGCGGCCGCCGAGATGGCGCGCACGGAAGCCGCGCAGCCCCATCGCTATCTCCATTCTCGCCAGATCGCCACCGATTTCGTAGATGTAGCGGTAGGTGAGGAGCGTCATATCGGCCAGGACGGGGGGCAGCCCCAACGCCCGCATGGCTTTGATGGTATCCAGGAAAGGGGCAGTGCCGAAGAGCACCAGCCCAGTCGTCAGGATGGCGACGAACTTGCTGGCGATCAGCAGCAGATCGAGGCAGCCCTCTTGCCGCAGCGCCAGGGGCCCGATACGCAAGAGGACGGTGGAGCCGGAGAGGAAGGGCAGCAGGATGGCCACGATCAGCAGAAAGAAGCCGGGGTAGCGCAGCCGGGCCAACAGGAAGGAGAGAGGCAGCTTGGAGAGGGCATAGAGGGCGAAAGTGACCGCCAACATCACCGGCAGCAGCCACAGGTCTCGGATGAAGGAAAAGGCGAAGATCAAGGCCATGAGGCCGATGAGCTTGTACCTCGGCTCCCAGCGGTGCAGCGGAGAGCCCTGATGCGCGTATTCGTCGAGGCCGTGTCTCACGAGCCTAATCCCCCAGGAGTTCCGGCCTGACCCGCTGCAGGAAGAGGACCACCAGGGCGGTGAAGACGCCTTCGATGATCATCAGCGGGACGTGGGCCAGGGTCAGCGCGTAGATGCTGGCCCGCTCCGCCTCGGAGTCGAGATGGGCCGGGATGGTGGTGATGAGAAGGGTCGTGGCGATGAGGGCCGCGATCCCCAGGCCGCCGGCACCGGCCAGGAATCCGAAAACGCCGGTCAGTGCCTGGTAGGGGCGACCCTCGCGGTCGGCCTTACGCCCCAGGACGTGGCGGAGCCGGAACAGGTAGTAGGCCAGGAAGGCTGGCAGCCCCATCATCGTCGCGTTCACTCCCAGCGTGGTCAGGCCGCCGTGCTGGAACATCACCGCCTGGAAGAAGAGGCCGATCAGAATGGCCGGGAAGGCGTAGTAACCCAGCACGGCGCCCAGAAGGCCGTTCAGCACCAGGTGCACGCTGGTAGGGGGGATCGGAATGTGGATCCAGGAGGCCACGAAGAAGGCGGCGGTGAGGAGTGAGGCTTTAGGCACGCCTTCTCGAGGATTCTCTTTCTGATTGATCTTGCGCAGCGCATACCAGGTGGTCGCTCCGGTGGTCGCATACCCGCCGATGCACACGGCGGTGGGGAGGATGCCATCGGGGATGTGCATCAGGCCCTCCTTCTCAAGAAGAACAGCGCAGTGCCGACGAACCCCCACACCACGCAAGCACCCATCAACGCGATCTGGAGCGGCGTGTAGCCGGTGCTGCCCGTCATCGCCACGCCCTCGCCGATGGGGATGTGCACCATATCGCCGTGGCCTGACTGGCGCACCTGCACGTCCCAGGTCCCTGGCCTGGAGGGGTCGGGCGTGAAGGCAAAGCGGCCCTCCTCGTCGCAGACGCCGGTCAGCCAGGGGGTGGACGGGTCGTCGGGGGCGTAGACCGTGACCTGACCGCCGGCCATCGGCTCGCCGGTGTCGTAGGCGGCGCGAATCTCGACCGCCACGTTGATAGTATACTCGATCTTTGCGCCGTGGGCGGACGCCGTCGCCGTCAGGCTCAGGGCGAGAAGCAAAGCCAGCAGGATACCCAGAAGTCTCCAGTCCTTCATCGTGTACCACCTCCTTCGCAGCGAGCAGAGGAGCAAGGGAGCGCCTTTTCCCCCTGCCCCCCAGCACCTCTGCCCCTCTACCCAGAACGGGGTGAGGGCACCTATCGCTATTCGCAGTGACAGTGCCCCTCGCCGACGTGGCCCAGATGGAGCTCAGTCAGGTCCACGTCCAGTGTCCCGCCCTCCGCGATGGCGGCGAGGGGCTCGAAGCCAGGAGCGCCGACGTTGAGTTCGTCGTCCAGGGGCGTCTCGGCGTCACCGAAGATGTGATCGAAGTGGAAGGTCATTTCCACGTCGGCGGCGCCGCCTTCCTGGAGGATACCCTTGCGCTCGTCGCCGACGTACTCGCCGCAGGTGTAACCGTACTCCTGCTCAACCCTGAAGGTAAAGTTGACGGTCTGGCCATCCTTCTCGGCCGTGCCGACGATGACCAGGGAGTACCCTGAGGCGGGGCCGCTCGTCGCCCGGGCCATCTTCCAGTGAATGGCGTTGTAATGGCCCACGGCTGCATCCTCTGCCTCGCCCACGAGGATGGGTGGGGCATCCTCGCCGCCCTCCGCCAGGTCCACGGTGTGCGTCCCGTCCAGGCCGACCTTGACCTTGGCCTGCACCTCGCTGCCCGCGTGGGGGTCATACGGGGGGGCACTCTGATAGGCGGTGATGTCCGCCAGGGTGATGTAGACGTGGTCGAAGGTGATGGTCCAGCCGTCCTTGGAGACGAAGCCCTGCCGGACGAAGTCCTCGCCGTTGGCGTTGAACTGCAGCGTTCCCTTCTTAACTGCGGGGGCGCAGCCGACGAGGACGGCCGCGGTGACAAGGGCAAGAACCATTATAGCAGAGAACAGTTTCTTCATTTTTGTTTTCTCCTTTGGAAATGTTATCCGACACCTCAATGAATGGGAAAGGTTGACTCATCTGTCCGGTGACATCACCCCCTTCCGCTCCGGCGGGTCAGCACCAGATAGCGGTCCGGCCCGTCCCGCACCTGGGCCTCCATCAGCCCGGCTTCCCGCAGCAGGCGCAGCACCTCCCCCTCGTCGGGGATGGTGTCGTGGGCCACGGCGCCCCCTATGGAGCGGTGGAACTCGTTGATCGCCTGGCGGCTGGCGGTGTGGCAGATGACCAGCCGCCCTCCCTTTCGCAGCACTCGGCTTATCTCGGCCAGGGTGCGGAGTTTGTCGGAGAAGTGGGGGAAGACACCGTTGCATAAGACCCAGTCGAAAACCCCCTCCGGCAGGGGCAGGCTTTGGGCATCCCCCTGCACATAGACGGCTGGCTGCCCCTTGCTCAACGCTCGCTTGAGCATCTCCCCGGATAGGTCGAGGGCCACAACGCGCCCATCGCCGTTCATACTCTCGTGCAGCAGTGGCAGGAGCACCCCGGTGCCACATCCCACGTCCAGCACCGTCGCCCCTGGCGCGATGCCCAATCCGGCGACGATCTCCCGCAGCCGGACGTGGGTCTCTTCCACCTCCAGCGCGTCCCATTCGGCCGCCGCCCGGTCGAAGAACTGCCGATGGTTCATTGTCCCTCTTGGTGCCCTTTCACAGAACAAAGCTTGGGTTGGGGTAAGCAGACATCTCTCTTCTCGACCCGTTCCAGCAGCCACTCATCCGATGGGTTGAAGAGCCGGTAACGGATATCAATCCCCCCCCTGGCGGACGGCGATCCGGCCGGGGCCGGGCACGGTGAACTCGCCGATGTGCGCCGCCCCGACCACGCCCCGCTCCGCCAGCGCCGCCAGCAGCGCCTCCAGCCTCTTCGCCGGCACGGCGATGAGCAACCCGCCGGAGGTCTGCGCATCGGCGAGGACGAGCTTCTGCACCTCTGAGATGTCCTCGCCCCAGTCCACGTGCGGCTCGACGAAGGCCAGATTGTCCCGCGTGCCGCCCGGCACAACGCCGGCCCCGGCGAAGGTGCGCGCCGCCT
>JACNHM010000506.1:4757-6082 GCA_014383605.1 Chloroflexota bacterium | reverse complement strand
GTGTCGGCGTGTGTGTAGGAGACGGCAAGGGAGTGTCCGTTGGCCCGGGGGTTGGCGTCCTCGTGGGCACCGTTGAATAGAGGCTGTCCTGCCCTACGGTCGCCCAGGTTCGCGGGCCGGAGGTCAACAGGGCCAGCAGCACCAGGCCCAGGGTGAGGACAACCGCCAGGCTGCTCCAGCCGCGGTTCCTGCCAGGGCCAAGATTCGAGATTCGATTGCGCATTTCCCTTCACTCCTTGATGTGGATTATCCTTGATCTTCTGCCAGCCGGGCCACCACCACGATGCGGTGGGTGTTGTTAGTGTAAGGCCAACAGGTGACCAGGGTGAGGATCGGCTCGCTGGTCGGGGCGATGAAGCGGGCGTTCTCCCGCCGCTGTGCTTCGGAGACGTCCCGATCGGGCATGTTGTACATCCCCTCGATGACGTACTGGAAGGCCCGTCCCGCGGCATCGTAGAGCGTGACGGTGCGGCCATCCAGCACGGTTGAGCGCCTGGTGATGCCGTCCTCTTGCAGCTCGGCTGCGTCTTCGTCCCAGGCCAGGCTGATGTTTTTGAAGACTTTGCCTTCGATGTTGTGGTGGCCGGAGATGACCACATTGCCCGATTGGCCGGGCAGCGCGCTGTTGCTGTGATGCCCGGCGGCGAAGGAGGCCAGCTCCCACGTCGAGCGCATCTCGCCGCCCACTTCCTCCACCTGCCAGCCCACCTCCTCCACCGGGGCGTCAATTCCCAGGTCGGGGATGACGATGCGCACCGGCTCGGCGGGCGGGGCGGAGGGGAGAGCCACAGCCTCGGCGATGGTCCCTATCGGCTGGCTGAGTTTCACGTACTCGGCGCTGACCCACCCCTGCTGCCCGTCCACGCAGCAGACCTGCAACCAGGTGCCTTCGGGATTGCGGGCCAAGACGGTCACTCGCTGGTCACGCTGCAGGCTGCCCAGGCGGCGGAAGCTCGTGCCTGGCCCGGCGCGCACGTTCAGGGTCGTGGCCGTGACCTCGGCGCTGAGGGCAGGGGAGGGGGAGGGCGTGGCCGTGGGCGGGTCAGGCGTGACCACGGCCGTCGGCGTGGCGGTGGGCGGCGGCGTTGGCGACGGCGCCGCCTGGACGTCCGGCGTCGGTGTGGCACCGGGCTGCGGCGTGGCTGCGGGAGGCGGCGGCGCGGTTGATTGCTGTATCACCACAGTCGTCGGCGTGGCGGCAGGCTCCCGCATGGCTGTGGGCGATGGCGTGGCCTGCGCCAGGCGCGCCTGTAGCCGCAGCTGCTCCCATTGCGCGGCGCCGCAGCGAACCGCGGCCACCAACAGGAGGGCGATCCCCGCCACGA
>JACNHM010000506.1:0-4544 GCA_014383605.1 Chloroflexota bacterium | reverse complement strand
AACGCGAGCGGAGCACGTCCGCTCGCGTTGGCCCCAGTCGCCGCCAGGCGTTAGAGATGCTGCTGTATCACGGCCACGACCTCGGGGAAGTCAATGCGCAGCCGCTGCAGGGTCTCCAGCGTGGGGACGCCGTTTGCTGTCCAGCCGCGACGTTCGTAGACGGCGTCCATCAGCCGCTCGTACTGTTCCTCGCGGTACTCCCGCAGCGCGGCCATCTTCTCCGCCGTGCTCCTGCCGGCGGGATCGAAGCCCACAAGCTCCCGAAGTTGCTGGTCATAGCGCTCGGCGCGGGATTCGTACTCCTCGGCCGTCACCGGCCCGGCGGAGCGGTAGGGGATAGCATCGTGCTGGCGGGTGCCGCAGCCCAGCCGCAGGTTGAAGACCCGTTGGAAATTGTAGACGGCTTCGGACATGCGCACGAGATCGTCGCCGCTCTTGATCTCCTGGCGGCCGGTCACGCCGACGAAGTATTCGACGTAGTTACGCACGTGCTCGGGCACCTTGGCCGGCTCGCCGGTCATGGCGTTGCCGTCCGGGATGATGTCGTTCCAGGGCAGCTTGCACAGGCCGCACAGCCCGAACCAGGTGCGCCACATGGGGAAGTAGTGCAGCGCTTCCGCCTTGTCGGCGGAGGTGGGAAGCTGATTGTTGACCATGTCCATGAAGATCAGCCAGGCCTCGTCGTGCTGGGGGCCTTTGTTGGCCAGGCCGTAACCGCCCTGCTGGGCCAGCGATTCCTTGCTCACGTACTCGGAATACTCCAGCCCCTTGGCCTCCATGCCGATGTCCTGCAGGAACTGGGGATCGGCGCCGTACTCCGCGGCGAAGATCTGCTTCATGCGCCGCACGCCCTGCCCGGCGATGGCCCCAAACCCCTCGCCGCGGGCCATCTGGTGCAGCAACTCGATGGCCGCCTCGCCGTTGCCGAAGTGCAGGTCCAGCCCGCCGGTCTTTTCCTGGTCCAGGATACCTGCTTCGTAGCATTCCATGACGAAGGCGGTGAGCGTGCCGAAGGAGATGGTGTCCAGGCCGTAGGTGTCGCAGTAGAAGTTGATCTCCAGGATGGCCTCGGGGTCGAAGATGCCACAATTGGAGCCCACGCCGGCGATGGTCTCGTACTCCGGGCCGTCCACGCGCACCACCTGGCCCCGGTACGGCCCCGTGCGGACGGTATAGCCTTCCACGGTGTGCGAGCAGCCCAGCGTGCAGCCGTACCAGCAGCCATCGGGCAGCCCCTGGAGGAAGCGCGCCTCCCAGACGTTCCCATTGATGCGAGGCGTATCGGGATGGCCGCCGTATTTGAAGTTGTTCGTGGGCAGGAGATCGTAGTCGCTCATGATCTGCACCAGGTAGGAGGTGCCGCGGGTGCGCATGCCGCACTGGAGCGAGTCGTTGTCGTGGATCTCCTTGTGCATCTTGATGCCCACCTGGTCAATGCGGGACTTGTCGGCGGGGCGGTTGGAATCGCCTTTCAGCCCCAGGTACTTGACCACCAGGGCCTTGATCTTCTTGTCCCGGAAGACGGTGCCGATGCCGCCGCGCCCGGCCTGCTTGACACGGATGCCCTGGCGGCGCTCGTCGTACAGGCTGAAGTTCAGGCAGCCGATGAGGGCATGCTCGGCGCCCGATCCGGCGGAGACGGAGGAGACGCCGACTTTCTCCGCTTGCGAATCGGCGAACAACTCCACCATCCGCTCGGCCAGCTCGTGGGTATCGGCCGTGCCCGGCGGCGCTTCGTAGATGGTGACCTTGCCCTGCGTGCCGTCCACGCAGACGATGACGTCGTTTTCCGCCTTCCCCTGCAACTCGATGGCGTCCCAGCCGGCGAACTTGAGCAGCGGCCCGAAGTGGCCGCCCACGTTGCTGTCTATGATGGAGTGGGTGGTGGGCGAAATGGACACGACCAGCGACTTGCCCGAGCCGGGGTAGGTGGTGGTGCCGCCCAGCGGCCCGGAGGAGATGACGATCTCGTTCTCCGGATCGTCCCACTTCGTATCGCTGGTCACGCCCTGCCACAGCCGCCACAGCCCGAACCCCTTGCCGCCGACGAAGATGTCTTTCATCTCCTGCGTGACCGGCCGGCTCTCGATGGTATTGTCCGACACGTTGACGTACAGCGTGCGGTTGGTGTATCCTCGCTCCACCTCGCCTGGTTGGTAGTCGAATTCGGCCAGGACGTTCAGTTCTTCTCTGCTCATGGCGATACCTCCTCAACTTCCACGATTTCCAATGCTTCCGTGGGGCACTCGTCGGCGCATTTGCCGCAGGCAATGCACTTGAAGGGGACAATCTCGTCGGGATGCGTGAACATGGCCGCGATGGGGCAGAAGCCCACGCAGGCGTAGCAGCCCACGCATTTCTTCTTGCTGATGGTCACCACGCCGCTTTTGAGGCGGCGAATGGCCATGGCCGGGCAGACGTCAATGCAGTCGCCCAACTGCTGGCAGACGAGGATGCGGTAGTCGGCTGCGCCGCTGTCGTCTTCGAGGATGCGGATGGCTGACTTCGCCGAATCCGGCTTCTTGAAGTAGGTCTCGGAGCAGACCGCTTCGCAGACCAGACAGCCGATACAGCGGTCGGGATAGGTTTTCAGGATTTTCATGGTTACCTATGGTTACCTGGCGTGTTTCGTGTTGTGCAGCAGTGCCTCCACCGCGGCCCTGGCTTCCCGCGCCAGCCGCAGCCCGTCCCAGGCCCAGTATTCGGGGCGGAACAGTTCCACGGAGACCACCCCGTCCCAGCCGGTGGCCCGAATGGCGGCCATGATCTCTGTCAGGGGGATGACGCCCTGGCCGGGCAACAGGCGGTGGGCGTCGCTAAGCTCTGCCCGTGGGCGCTGCTCGGCGTCGTTGACGTGCACGATGGCCAGCCGGGCGGGGTCTACGTCGGCGATGGATTCCAGCGTGGAGCCGCCGGCGTAGAAGTGGAAGGTGTCCAGCACCAGACCAATGTTAGGCCGATCCACCGCCTGCACGATGGCCCAGGCGTCGGCCAGGGTGTTCACGGAGCAGTCGGCGAAGCCCAGGAACTCGAAGGCCAGCCCCACGCCGCCGTAGCCGTTGGCGACCTCGCTCAGCTCCCGCAGGGCACGCGCCGTTTCCTTGCGGACAGTGGCATCGTCCACGCCGGCCGGCCGCGGCGCCGGCACGACGACGACCCAGGGGATTTCCAGGAAGCCGGCGGCGGCGCTGTAGGCATGACACAGTCGCTGCACGCCGATCCAGTCCCGCTCGTCGCCGAAGTTGATGCGCTCGATGGAGTTGATGGCGTGGGCCTGCACGCCGGCGGAGCGCATCTGCTCCCAGATGGCCGGCAGCGTGCCGCCCCGCATCAGCCAGTGCAGCAGCTTGGGAGCCCAGATCTCCACCACGTCGAAGCCGCTCTGCCCCGCCACCTGAATGTCGGCGGACAGGTCAGCTTGCAGCGTGGTGGCACCGTTGAAACCGAGTTGCATGGTCATCTCCTTGCTGTGGATGGGAGGGCGGGCCAGGGAAACAAAGTCAACGAGCGACGGGGCAACGAGTAGGCGAGAGAGTGACAGGCCCGGGTCGCACGCCGCCCCTGGAATGCTGCAATTATACCGCCCCTCACCCTATTCGGCAACCATACGTCAAGCCGAAGGCAAGGATGCCGGGTTTCCGTTCCGGAGAGAAGCGATCTCCTGGCGCAGGTGCTCGATGTCGGCCAGCAGGGTGACGTCATCCTCGTCGCCCAGCACCCGCAGCCGATGCTTGCGGAAGGCCAACTCTGTCAGCAGGCGATGCACGCGCCCCTGGCGACGCGCCTCCTTCCTTCCACCCCGTCTCCAGGCCGCCCACCACAGCCGCAGACGCCGCGCGTAGGCCGCCGCCGCCGAATACTCGGAAGCCGTGAGCAGCCGGTCTACCTCGTCGCCCAGCTCCGTTTCAATCCACAGTCGCTCTTGCCGCCAGGCCAGCAGCACGACGACGAACAGCACCAACAGCCCCCCGCCGTCGGTCAGCAGGCTCAGCAGGAGGCCAACCAGGGAGATGTCGGCCAGCGAGACGCCCAGGTTGTGCAGGCCGTGAAAGGTCATGGCCGCGCCCAGTCCCAGCAGCGGCAGCAGCCAGCGCTGCCAGCCGCGGCGCGCCAGCCGTGCCGCGCCCAACCCGGCCCCGCTGAAGGCGGTGAAGAAGGCGTGGTTGAGGCCAAACAGGACGGTGCGCAAGAAGACCACCACGCCCCAGCCCCGCCACCCGCTTTCGAGGAAGCTGGACAGGAAATAGAGCAGGTTCTCGGTCATGCCGAAGCCGATGCCCACCAGCGCGCCGTAGATCACGCCGTCCAGCACGTTGTCGAACTCGCGGCGGAAGAACAGGAAGAGTCCCACCAAGGCCAAGGCTTTGGCCGTCTCTTCCACCACGGGAGCCAGCCCGCTCGCTTCCAGCAGGTTGGCCAGCCGCTCAGCTTGCAGTCCGGCCAGCGGCGCACCGAACAGCGTCTCTGCCAGCAGGGAAATGAGGATGGCCGGCACCGCCCCCCACACGAAGGTTACGGCCAGCAGCCCCCAAGGCTCTTTTTCG
>JACNHM010000500.1 GCA_014383605.1 Chloroflexota bacterium | reverse complement strand
CCGGCTTCGCCCAGATCCCGCTCTCCATCACCAACGCTGTCATCGCCACCGCCGCCCTGATCCGTGACTACTTCCCGGAGAAGGCCGTCAGCGAGCGAAAACTCATGCTCAACATGGGGGTGATGAACGTGATCGGATCCTTTTTCGGCGGCATGCCCATGTGCCACGGGGCCGGGGGCCTGGCTGGACAATACTACTTCGGAGCGCGCACCGGCGGCACCAACATTCTGGAAGGGCTGATTGAGGTCTTTCTGGGCCTGTTTCTGAGCAAATCGGTGGCCAACCTGTTCAAAGCGTTCCCCATGCCTCTGGTGGGCGGGATGATGTTGTTGGTGGGGATGGAGCTGGGCAAGGCAGTGGTTAAGCTACGGGGCTGGAAACTGTGGCTGGCGCTGGTCACCGCCACCGCTTCGGTGATCACCAACATGGCTCTTGGTTTCGTAGCTGGCCTGGCGGTGGCCTACCTGGTGAGAGAGATGGAGCACCGGCACATATTGCCCTGCACCTGTCCTCACTCGAGCACGACATCTGAACAAGTCGGCATCATCTAGGTCTTAGTGTGAACAACTGGAAACCCTTAGGGCCTTACAAAGACCAATGCCCCTCAAATGCCATTAGGTAAGTGAGGGGCTTTTGATTTGACAAATCCGTGACCTCGTGTTATAATTATATTCGGTTATTCTAATATAGTTGAGAAGAGACAGGTGAGGATATGGATACCCATGCTTACAGATTGCAAGCCAAAACCGCTAAGTCGCTGGCTCATCCTACCCGCATCGCTATTTTGGAGATGCTGCGGAGAGGAGAACGGTGTGTCTGCGAGATGGAACCAGAGCTGGGGGTCAGTCAAGCTAACATCTCCCAGCATCTGGCGGCGCTAAGGGACGCCAACCTGGTGGTTGGCCGGCGGGAGGGAATGAGAATCCAATATCGAATCAATGACGAGCGCGTATTCCAAGTATTGGACCTCCTGGCCGCCATCCGTCACGATCAGTTGAACCTGGCCCGCCAGGCTCTTGCTGCCCTGGAAAGCGTTGCGGCCTGATATGGACTCAGAGCAGAGAGAACGCAAAAGCATCCTGGCTGTCAACCTTGGACTGGCGGCTAACATCTTTCTGGCCGCGCTGAAAACGACCATCGGCGTTTGGGGCCACAGCCCCGCCCTGCTCGCCGACGGCATCAACTCCACCTCCGACGCGGCCTACTGCATTGTGGTCAGCGTATTCATGCGGAAGGCCAGCGAGCCGGCCGACACCGAGCATCCCTACGGCCACCGCCAACTGGAAAGCATCGCTGCTCTGGTCGTAGGCTCGTTTGTCATCACCACCGCCGTGGCCATTTTCTGGAACGCGGTCAACAGCGTGTACGACCTGCTGGCAGGGCAAGGCGATTTCGGCGGAGCCACGGTCGGCGCCTTGTGGGCAGCATTGCTCACCGTGGTCCTTAAGTTGGCGTTGACCGTCTTCACCCAACGGATCGGCCGACAGACGAGGAATGTCGCCGTGCTGGCGCTGGCCTACGATCACCGCAACGATGTGTTCTCCGCCTCAGCGGCGGCCCTCGGCATCTTCCTGGGCCGGATGGGCTCCCCCTGGGTGGACCCGCTGGCCGGGGCGCTGGTCGCGCTGGTGATCCTGCGCACGGGCATTGAGATCCTGCGCCAATCCTCTGCAGACTTAATGGACACCGTGCCTGGTCGGTCGCTGGCTCAGCAGATCACCGAATTGCTGGGCGACGTTCCAGGGGTGAAACAGGTCGAGGAAATCCACGCCCACCGGTTTGGCCCATATCTGGTCGTCAACGTCACCATCGGGGTTGACGGCTCATTGAGCGTCGCTGACGGCGATGAGATCGCCTTAAAAGTGGAGCATACTCTGTACGAGCACATCGAGCTCCTGCGCCAGGCTTACGTCCATTACCACCCGGCCAGCACCCCTCAGACAGACAGCGCCAGCGACGCAGTTCCCAAATACATCACCAACGAAAGGAGCATCTGATACCGCATGAAGTCAGACTCGATGACGCAATCAGAGAACTCGGAAGATCGGCCGGCACAGTGCCCCTGTGTAAAGGATGGCTTTGCGGCGCTGCCGCCGGAGTTGCGGCCACGCTCGAAGAAAAAGAGCAGCCTGCGCCAGGTCACCTGCCCCGGCTGCGGGCTGGTATACTCGACCAATCGAGCTACCGACCTGTGTATAGAGTGCGAGAAAAAGGGCGTGAAAGCAGCGGATGATGATGGAGGATGATATGTCTGATTTTTACGATCTTGCAATCCTGGGCGCCGGGCCGGGTGGTTACGTGGCTGCGCTGCGGGCCGCCCAACTCGGCGCCCACGTGGCGCTCATCGAAAAGGAGCGCGTGGGCGGGACTTGCCTGAACGTCGGCTGCATCCCCACCAAGGCCCTGACCACTTCCACCGAACTGTTGCTCAAGGCACAGCGGGCCAGTGAGTTCGGCGTTTCCATTCCCAGCGCCCTGCCCGACCTGCCGTCGTTGATGGCCTACAAACAGGCTGCCGTGGACAGGCTGGTGGGCGGCGTGGAACAACTGCTGAAGGGGCGCAAAGTTGCGCTGGTGCGGGGTGAGGGACGCCTCGTCCGCCCGGACACGCTGCGCGTCACCGACGCTGCGGGGACTGATGTGGAGATTTCAGCCCGGCACGTGGTCCTTGCGCCAGGCTCCGTCACGGCCCGACCGCCCATCCCCGGCCTGGATTTGCCGGGGGTGATGACCAGCACGAAGGCACTGGACATAACTGACATCCCAGAGCACCTGATCGTCATCGGTGGGGGCGTGATCGGGCTGGAGTTCGCCTGTATCTACGAGGCGCTGGGCAGCCGGGTGACCGTCCTGGAAATGATGCCGACTCTGTTGCCGGGGGGAACAGACGACTCGCTCGCCAAACGGCTGGCGGCCATCCTGCGGCGGCGCGGAATGACCATCCACACTGGGGCAACGGTGCAGGCGATTGAACCGGCTGAGGGTGGTCTGCGCGTCATCTTCGCCGGGGCCAAAGGCGAAGTCGCTGTCGAGGGGGAGCGCGTGCTGGTCGCAGTGGGCCGCTGGCCGAATACCAGCGGTCTGGGGCTGGCCGAGGTCGGCGTGGAGATGAACGGCCGCGCTATCGCTGTGGACGAGCACCTGAGGACGAACCTCCCGAACGTGTGGGCCATCGGCGACGCCGTTGGCGGGATGATGCTGGCGCACAAGGCGATGGTTGATGGCCGTGTGGTGGCCGAGAACGTGACCGGCGGCAGGCGCGCCGTGGACTACCGTTCGCTGCCCAGCGTGATCTTCACCCGCCCCGAAGTCGCCAGCGTCGGCCTGACCGAAGCCGAGGCCCGTGCCCAGGGAGCGGACGTCAAGGTGGTGCGGTTCCCATTTTCGGCCAACCCACGAGCCCAAATCCTGGGCGAGACCGAGGGGCTGGTCAAGCTGGTGTGCGAGGCTGGCAGCGGGCGCGTGTTGGGTGTTCACCTGATGGGTCCGCACGTCACCGACCTGATCGCAGAAGGCGCGCTGGCGGTGCAGGTGGGCGCCACGGCCGACGACCTGGCCTGGACAACTCACGCCCACCCGACCCTGCCCGAGTCCATGCTGGAAGCCGCCCTCGGCTTCCGAGGCGCGACGATACATTTTCACTCTCGTTGAGATTAAGGAGAAAATCATGCCTGAATTCATGGAAACGACAGTAGACAAGTTCTTTTTTAGAGTCGCCACTGATCGCTACTACCACAGCGAAGGAGTGTGGGCGCAGGCCGAAGGCAACCGCGTTCGGATCGGACTCTCAGACTACCTGCAGCAACGCAGCGGCGACGTTGCCTTCGTCGAGGTCAAGCCAGAGGGTACGGTACTGGCCTTCGACGACGAGGTGGCCGTGATCGAGACCATCAAGGCCGACGTCAGCCTGGCGTCGCCCGTGACCGGCAGGGTGGTAGAAGTCAACCCGGCCATGGAGATCGCGCCGGAAGTCATCAACCAAGATCCGTACGGCGAAGGCTGGCTGGCCGTGATCGAGGCCAGTGATTGGGAGTCCGACCGCGCTCGCCTGCTCGACTCCCAGGCTTACTTTCTGGTGATGAAGCAAGAAGCCGAAGAGGAGGCCAAGAGACTGTGAGTGAGAGCAGGCGGAAGGTGGTGATCGTGCCGTGCAGCGGCATCGGGAAAACCTACGGCACCGTGAGCCGCGAGGCGGCCTACGAAGTGACCGAAGACCTGCGGCCTGGCGACACGCAACTGGTTGCGCTCTCCCTGTTGGTGTTGGGGGACGAGGACGCGCGCGCGGCAGTGGCCGGCAGCCCGGCGGTTACGATTGACGGCTGCAAGCTGGCCTGTGCGGCAAAGATGGTGGAAGAGAGCGGCGGGACGATAGCGCAAGATTTCGCCGTTCTCGACGTCTACCGCCGCCATCGCCAGCTCAAGCCGCAGGGCATCGCTGAGCTCAACGAGGCTGGGCATGAACTGGCCCGCGTGCTGGCAGAAGAAATCGTCGCCGTCGTGGACGGTCTTTCCACAGATGATGGAGGGGAAAATGCCTGACCTGCCGAAGAAGAAAGTGGGAATCGTGGCCTGTTCCGGCGAGGAACTGCCGGAAGGGACCGTGACGCGCCTGGCGGCGTTGAAGGTGTTGGAGCAACTCCGCCCCGCCGACACAGTGACCATCTGCTTGCCTCTCTTTCTGGCTGGAGGGGAGGGGGATCGCGCCTTCGCCCGCTTCTACCCGACGGTGGCCGTGGACGGTTGCGACAAACGCTGTGCCGCCCGTGCCACCGAGATGTATTCCGGCAAACCCGCCGCCAGTGTCGTGGTGAGCGATCTGGTGGCCGAAAACGGGATGGGCCAGATCGAGGGCTGCCGCCGACTGAATGATGCTGGGCAACGGGCCGTCGAAGCCACGGCAGAGCGGGTGGCGGATCTGGTGGATCAGCTCCTGGGCAAACCGTCGAGTCAGCGTGCCGAGGCGTCCGAGCCCGAAGAGGCGGTTCAGGCTACCTGCGCGTGCGGATCGGGCATCCCTATCCAGGAAGTCGCCGTGGATGGGCGCGTCGTCACCTTGATTGCCTTGCCGCTCATTTTCCAGCAATTTCACCAGGCCGGCAAAACGCCCGGTGATGGCACGGCGCGCGAGCTGCTGGAGGTGGTGAAGATCTACAATCCTATCCTGCAAGAGGAAGAAGAAGATTACGCGAAGGCACTGCGGCGTGAATACGCGGCCTTCAGCGAGAAAGAGGAGGTCCCGGCATGAGTCGCACGGCAACCTATCACACCACAGTTTCATGGAAGGGGGAACACTGGGGGCACATCGTCATGGGCAACGGCCCGGAGATGGACTTCTCCGCCCCGCCCGACGCCCACGGCCACCCTGGCGTGCTTACCCCTGAGGACGCTTTCGTGGCGGCAATTAACACCTGTGTCATGATGATGTTCATCTGGGCGACAGAGCGGTTCAAGCTCAATCTGCTGTCGTACACCTGCCACGCGGAAGGCACCAAGTTGATCGAGCTGGACCGAACGGAGATCTTCACTCACGTCCGCCTCTGGCCGATCATCCAGATCGCGGCCGGGGAGGATGACCCGGCGGTCCTGGAAGCGCGGGCGCGTCGCGCCGTGCAGTCGGCACTGAAGTACAGTCTGGTGGCCAACTCGGTGAAGTCGGAGATCGAGGTCGAGCCGACCATCAAGGTGGAATAAACTTTTTACAGGAGGTGCAAATTGGCGCTCAACATCAAGGTTCTGGGGCCTGGCTGCGTGAACTGCGAGCGGGTACTCCAGGTGGTGGTGGATACCCTGGAGGAACTGGAGGTGGAATGGGGGAACGACTCTCCTGAGGTCACCGTGCAGCATGTGACTGATCGCGGGGAGTTTTTGAAGTATGGCCTGATGTTCACACCGGGGTTGGTGATCAACGAGCGACTGGTCTGTGGTGGCCGCATCCCGTCGGAAGCAGAAGTCAAGGACTGGATGACTTCGGCCCTGGCCCAATCGGAGCTTGAGGGATAAGAGGGGCTCAGAGGCGCTGGGCTCTTCAGCTTGAAAAGTATGATCTGGAGGTTTTTACCCTGCCATGTGAGCCGGGGGCTGAGCGCTTTAGCGCCATCGCCCAGGAGGTCTTTGCATCGTGAGAAAATTGTTTTTGCAGT
>JACNHM010000451.1 GCA_014383605.1 Chloroflexota bacterium | reverse complement strand
GGTCAGGGTATGGCCCTGTCTCTATCCTTTGTTACTCATTGCCGCAGAGAGGCTGGGATAGCAACAAGCAGCAATCGATTCCAGATGGACGAACAGGGAGGATTTCGATGAATGGAGGCATTTATCTGATTCAAGATAACGGTCAGCTTGTTGAGATGAAGGAACAAGCATATCCCTCGGAGGACTTGCTGCAGACACTACTTGCCAAATACCCGAATCTTTTGGCCGGAGACCAGATAGATAGTTCGGCCCCGAGACGATGGTTGTTGATGTCACGTGAGGCCGCATTACCATCTGAGGAAGGTGGTTCTGGTCGTTGGTCAGTCGATCATTTGTTTCTTGACCAAGATGCGATACCGACCTTGGTGGAAGTCAAGCGTAGCACTGACACGCGCATCCGACGAGAAGCGATAGGCCAGATGCTCGACTACGCTGCCAATGCAGTGGTTTACTGGCCGGTTGAGGCAATCCGCGCCCAGTTCGAGATGAATTGCGAGGTTCAGGGCCTCGAGCCTGAACAGGTGCTTGGCGAATTTCTGGGTCCTGATGCCGACGAAGAGCAGTTCTGGCAAAAGGCCAAGACCAACCTGCAGGCCGGTAGAATACGAATGGTTTTTGTGGCTGATGAGATTCCTGCCGAGCTCCGACGAATAGTTGAGTTCCTGAATGAGCAGATGGATCCCGCAGAGGTACTGGCACTTGAGATTAAGCAATACGTTGGCAAGGGGCTGAAGACTCTAGTTCCTAGGGTCATCGGTCAGACAGCGGAAGCACAACAAAAGAAATCGAGCGCTCGTCGTGAGGTAAGGCAGTGGGATGAACCCTCCTTCTTCCAGGAATTGGAAGGACGGGATGCTGATGAGGCTGAAGTTGCTAGAAAGATTCTTGAGTGGTCGAAAACCAAAGAGCTTTCAATCTCATGGGGTAAAGGTAAGAAAGACGGGTCATTCTCTCCGGCGTTGGAAGACAGACCTGCCCGCTCGCTGATTGGTGTGTGGACATATGGCTCCGTCGCAGTTCACTTTGGGTATATGCAAAACCTGCCACCTTTCAATGATGAGACCAAGCGCCTGGAGTTACTGAGGCGTCTTAACGAGGTGCCAGGCATTGCCATCCCTGCCGATGCCATTACTCGGTTCCCAAGCATTCCCTTATCTACGCTGAAGGATGAGGTCATTCTGCAGCAGTTTCTTGAAACGCTTGACTGGGTCGTTCAGGAAATCAAAGCATCTGAGGCACTGAGGTGAGTGAAGACACTGAGGGCTTCAGCGCATTCAGTGTTTTCAGTGGCTCAGTGATTCTGATGTCACCATGAGTCAACCCGTCTGGTTCGTGAGACTCGTACAAATACTTTTTCCGCACCGTTTTCGCCTGGCCAGGCTGACGCAGATACCTGTCGTCGGCAGGATCACTGATCGCTTGCTCTTCGAGGGGGATGATCTCATCTACCTGCCTCAGGATCGGGTGATTCCAGTAAACCAGTCGCTCGATAGGCCCGGCGAGATGGTTCTGCCATCTCAAGTGGTGGAGCATTTCATCGAGAAAGCCAGTTGTCATTGGATCATGAACTCCTGCATCTGCCGCGATTCCATGGGGTGCGAGGATTATCCCATTGATCTGGGCTGTCTCTTTCTCGGCCAGGCGGCCATGGGCATCAATCCAAAGCTTGGCCGCCGCGTAACGAAAGCGGAAGCGCTGGAGCACGTGAGACGCTGCCGGGAAGCGGGCCTGGTTCACCTGATTGGCCGCAACAAGCTCGATACCGTGTGGCTTGGCATCGGCCCAGGCGACAAGCTGTTGACGATTTGCAACTGCTGTCCTTGCTGTTGTCTTTGGCGTGTGCTGCCTCACATTGCTCCCCAGATCGGCGCTAAAACCACGAGAATGCCCGGTGTGAGGGTCACCGTGACGGAGCGGTGCGTGGGCTGTGGAACTTGTGCCGAGGGCGTGTGCTTTGTTGATGCCATCCATCTGGTCAACGGCCAGGCGGTCAGAAGTGACGAATGTCGAGGTTGTGGTCGTTGCGTGGAGGTCTGTCCTGAGCAGGCTATCGAGATCACCATTGCCAATAACCAGTTTGTGGAGGAATCTATCAGCAGGCTATCTTCGCGGGTTGATGTTTCATAAGCAACTGTTCACCTGCTCCCGCTGGACCCTAGTCCAGCGGCCCCGGCAGCCCATTGTGACCCTGTCCAGGTAGGTCTAGCGGGGTTCGGCGCTCGACTGCGCGCTCAGGGCAGCGGACTAGGGTCCGCTGCGAGCACGAGGTGAACAGATACGTTTCATGGAAGGGACGATGCAATGGTCAAAATCCCCGTGTTGAAAAATATTACTGAAGCCAACGCACTGTTGGCCGATGCCCTGCGGGAGAGGTTCTTCCAGCAGGATGTGTTGGCGCTGAACATTATCGCCTCGCCAGGGGCCGGCAAAACCACGCTGCTGGAGCGCACCATCGAAAAGCTGCGAGGCGAGCTGCGCCTGTCGGTCATTGAGGGCGATCCCACCACCAGCTTGGACGCCGAGCGCATCGTTGCCGCCGGGGCGCCGGTGGTGCAGATCAACACCGACGGCGGATGCCACCTGGAGGCGCGCATGATCCAGGCGGCTCTGGAACAACTGGATGTGGAAGACGCCGACGTGGTCATCATCGAGAACGTGGGCAATCTGCTGTGCCCCACCGGCTGGGACCTGGGTGAGGACGCCAAGGTGGTGGTTGCCAGCCTGCCCGAGGGCGACGACAAGCCGCTCAAGTACCCGATGGCCTTTGCCACAGCCCAGGCGGTGGTCATCAACAAGATTGATCTTGAGCCTTACCTCCCGGCCAAAGTATCTGTGCTGCGCCAGAACGCTCTCCAGATCAACCCCGACCTGGCGGTTTTTGAGGTCTCTGCCCTTACCGGTCAGGGTCTCGATGGATGGGTGGATTGGATACGGGATAAACTGACCGAGAAGCGGGAGACCCGATGCACGAAGCGTCCATAACCGAGGCGATGCTGAATATGGCCCTGGAACACGCCCAAGGCTGCCGCATCACCGACATATACTTGCGGGCGGGCAGGATGTCGCTCGTCGTCCCCGAATCGGTCGAGTTCTATTTCGAGTATCTCAGCAAGGGCACCCTGGCCGAGGGGGCGACGCTGCACTTTGAGACCGCGCCCCTCGAGATGACGTGCCTGGATTGCAGGCGGCAAGCCGACCTGAGCGACTGGGCCGATGAGCAGCCCCGAGCGATCATGGTGCAGGCCCTGGCCCAGGGTTGCGAGTGCGGCAGCAAGAACCTCCGCGTCACCGCCGGCACTGGCTTTAATATGGTAAGTCTCGAGGTGGAGGCTGCATCTACATCAGAAAAGAAAAGGAGAACGAGGAATGACTGAGGACATCTATCGTAAATTGGCCCAACGGCTGGACGCCATCCCCAACGGCTTCCCCGCTACCGAAAGCGGTGTGGAATTGCAGTTGCTGGCCAAGATCTTCACACCGGAGGAGGCGGCGCTGGCCAGCGTGATGCGCCTGACCCGCGAGCCGGCCGCCGACATCGCCGCCCGCGCGGACGTGGACGCCGACACGGCCTACCGCACGCTCAAAGGGATGGCCCGCAAAGGCCAGATCCGCATCAAGAAGGGCAAAGGCCAACTCCTCTTCGGATTGAGACCCTTCGTCGTCGGCTTCTATGAAGAGCAGTTGCCCCGCATGGATGTGGAAATGGCGACGCTGTTCGAGCAATATCTCCAGGAGACGAGGGGCGGTAGCATTGTCCGCGACGCGCCCGCCGTCCACCGCGTCATCCCCGTCGGGGAGGCGATTCCCTTCGACCTGGAGATCTTCCCCTACGAGCGCGCTACTGAACTGCTGGAAAACGCCAAATCGTGGGGCGTGCGTGATTGCATCTGCCGCGTCCAGCAGAAGCTGGTTGGCAAGGGGTGCGACCAGCCGATCGAGAACTGCCTGGTCTTCGCGCCGGTCGAGAGCGCGTTCGACCACAGAGAGGTAGACCGCGCCATCACCAAAGAGGAGGCGCTGCGCATCCTACACGAGACCGAGGAGGCCGGATTGGTGCACTCCACCGGCAACTACCGCGACGGGCACAACTACATCTGCAACTGCTGCACCTGCTGTTGCGGGATATTGCGCAGCGTGGCCGAGTTCGGCGTCCCCACCACCGCTATCCGCTCCGACTTTCACACCGTCGTGGACGCCGAGATGTGCTCAGGCTGCGGCGATTGCGTCGAGCGCTGTCAGTTCGAGGCTCTCTCCGTGCCGGATGACGTTCCTTCGACAGGCTCAGGACAATGCTGCGTGGTGGACTACACCCGCTGCGTGGGCTGCGGGCTGTGCGCCGCCGTCTGTCCCACCGAATCGCTGTATCTAGAAAGACGGCCCGAGGGCGAGGTTCCCCTGCCGCCGGCCGACATCAAGGAGTGGATGGTGCAACGCGCCCAGGGGCGCGGCATCTCAATATCGGATGTTTTGTAAACGAAAGAAAGGAGAAGAAACGATGAGTATCAAAGCCTATATTTTGGCAAACGTGGAGGTTGGCATGGGCGAGGAAGTGTTCGAGGCCCTATCAGCCATCGAGGGAATCACGAGCGTCCACAACGTCACCGGGCCCTACGACGTGATCGCCCAGGTCGAGGTTCCAGACACCGCTGCATTAGGAGAGTTAGTCGTCAGCGAGATCCAACTGATAGATGGCCTTGACTACACTCTCACTTGCGTGGTTATGTGAGCTTTTTGCGATGACGTACGTCACAAGAAGAGAGTTTCTCCACCAGATGGCGGTAGGGCTGGGGACGCTGGCTGGCGGTTGGCTGCTGAGTGCCTGCGGAGTACAGAAGCGGAGTCCTGAGCTTGTCGAAGGGTCGCCCACGCCCACTGCGCCGCCGCCGACGCGCATCCCACTGTCCCCTACCGCCACTGTGGGCGCGGCCAGTGTACCCACCTTGACCCCTGCCGCGGAATACCCAGACCTGGTCGTAGCGCGGGGCGGCGAGCCTGAGGAGATGGTGCGGCGGGCACTGGCAGCCCTGGGGGGGATGGAGCAGTTCGTGCGCCCTGGCGACGACGTGATCGTCAAGCCCAACATCTGCGTCGGCTACCACACCTACGAGTACGCGGCGACCACCAACCCCTGGGTCGTCGCGGCCCTGGTCAAGCTCTGCCTGGAGGCTGGCGCGCGCCGAGTGCGGGTGATGGATTATCCCTTCGGCAGCGGCCCTGAGCAGGCCTACGTCCGCAGCGGCATCCAGGAGCAGGTGGCGGCAGTTGGCGGGGAGATGGAGATCATGCCCCAGTTCAAGTTCGTCTCCACCGAGATCCCCCAGGGATTGGACCTTCGCCAGTGCGACATCTACGACGACGTGCTGACCGCCGACGTGGTGATTGACGTGCCCATCGCCAAACACCACGGCCTGGCCCGACTGACCCTGGGCATGAAGAACCTCATGGGCGTCATCCGCGACCGACCCATGATGCACCGCAACCTGGGGCAGCGGCTGGCTGACCTCACGAGCCGCGTCCGACCTGCGCTGATGGTCGTTGACGCCGTGCGCATCCTGGTGGATAATGGGCCGACGGGCGGCAGCCTGGACGATGTGAAAAAGATGGACACAGTGATCGTCAGCCCAGACATCGTGGCGGCCGACAGTTTCGCGGCCACGCTGTTCGGGTTGCAGCCCAACGACCTGGCCTACGTCCGGGCGGCCACGGCCATGGGGTTGGGCCGAAGCGACCTGGCCAGCCTGAAGATCGAGGAGATCGCCGTTGGCGGTTAGAGTGAGGTGGACACCCCGCAGTTGGACGACGCTGCGGCGATTGATCCAATACGTCGCGCTGCTGGCGTTCGTGGTGCTGTTCGTGTGGTCGCGCCGGGGGGGATGGCCCGGCCCGGTGGTCAACTTCCCCCTGCGGCTCAATCCCCTGGCTATGCTGGCCCATCTTTTGGCCAGCCGCACGGTTCTGGCAGGATCGGCCCTGGCGCTGATCACCGTGGCGCTGACCCTGGCGCTGGGCCGGGTGTGGTGCGGATGGCTTTGCCCCCTGGGTACGCTGCTGGCCCTGTTCTCCCTACGCCGCTGGCGTGGAAAGCGGGAAGCGCCTGCTGACTCGTGGCGCAGAGTGAAGTACGGCCTGCTACTGACCATCCTCGCGGCCGCGCTCCTCACCAACCTCACCCT
>JACNHM010000498.1 GCA_014383605.1 Chloroflexota bacterium | reverse complement strand
CTCACTGGGCTGTGACGTTTTTGGCTCGTAGTGACGACTTCGGTCGTCTGCAGGCGGAGAAGAGCGACTGAAGTCGCCACTACGAACCTACATCTTGTGTGAGAAGTTTGGCGAGCTTTCTTTCTGCCGGACTTGGCAGTCCGGCAGGAGCAACCTTGGATCTGCTGAGAATTGCAACGACGGAGGAAATGTAGACGATGGACGGAACACACACTCAACACGTCAATCTGATCAAAGCGATCGCCGTTGCCCTGGGCCTGATGCTGGCCCTCGGGGCCATGCTTTTCCTGAGCCCCTCGACGGCGCTGGGGACAAGCCCAGCAGCGGAGCTCGGCCTGCGCGGCGCGCCTGTGGCGGCCGCGGCACAGCTGGCGCCAGCGGGGATCTCCCAATGGACGCCGCCCACGCCCCTGTACAGGATCACCGTACAGACCGACGGCATGTACGCGCTGGACTACGACACTCTGGATGCCGCCGGGCTGCCGGTGGGCACCATTGACCCGGCCACCTTCCGCGTCTTCTGGATGGACCAGGAAGTGCCCATCCAGGTGGTGGGGAACGGCGACAGCACCTTCGAGCCGGGGGAGGCCGTGCTCTTCTACGGCCGGGGCGTGGACTCGCTCTTCCACGACGGCCTGTTGCCCACCAACAAGTACACGGCCATCAACACCTTCTTTCTGACCTACGGCGGCGCCAACAGGATACCCATGGGCGAGAAGGACGGCTCGCTCAGCGGCAGTTCGGCCGATCCCTTCCTGCACACGGTGCACATAGAGCAGAGCCGTGAGTACTTCGCCGCCTATCCCTTCGAGCACGATGCCGACCACTGGGTCGGCTGGTGGATGCAGGCCACAGGCCCCATCGCCGGCTATCGCAACTACACCTTCACGGCCAACAACGTGGCCACCGGCTCCTTCAGCGGCACGCTCACGGTCAAGATGTTGGGCTTCACCGCCGGCCTGCACCACCTGAACCTGTACGTCAATGGCAGTGACGCGGCCCACCAGGTGCTGGATGGCAGCCCCACCTGGGGCGGCTACCAGGTCTTCGAGACCACGGTGGACGTGCCGCAGGCTCTCTTCCAGAATGGCACCAACACCATCCGGGTGGAGGTCGAAAACACGGCCGGCAAGACCTACGACAAGGTGTACGTCAACTGGCTGCGGGTGGGCTACTACGATACCACCGTGGCGGAAGGGGACGTTCTGGCCTTCGGAAACGACGTCGCGGGCACCTGGGCCTACAATGTCACCAACTTCAGCAGCGACCAGATCGAAGTGTACGACGTCAGCGACATGACCAACGTGCAGCGCTTCGTCAACACCACGGTGGCGGGCGGCGCGGTGAGCTTCGGCGACGCGGGGAGCGCGGCCAGCCGCTACCTGGCCTTGACCCTGACGCCGGCAGCGTGGCTCACCCCGCTGGGGTTCGCGGAAGTCGTCTATCCCGCGTCCCCCTACACGCCGGCGGATCTGCTGGACACCGGCAACGGCGCCGACTACATCGTCATCAGCCACGCCGACTTCTGGTCCCAGGCGGCGCGGCTGGCCTCCTACCGGGCGCCGGATCACGGCGTGGCCCTCATAGACGTGCAACAGATCTACGACCAGTTCAACGGCGGCCTGATGTCGGCGGAAGCGATCCACGACTTCCTGCAATACGCCTACGACAACTGGCAACCGCCTAAGCCGGCCTTCGTTCTGCTGATGGGCGACGGCAACAACGACATGCGCAAGTACATCGGCAACAGCGCCCCCACCTTCATCCCGCCCTATCTGTACCTGGCCGACGCCATCCTGGGGGAGACGGCCTGCGAGAATCGCTTCGTCCTCCTCGAAGGCGCCGACCTCATGCCCGACATGCACATCGGACGGCTGCCGGTCAACGACCTGGCCCAGGCGCAGGCCATGGTGGACAAGATCATCAACTACGAGGCGGGCTGCACGTGCAACGGTTGGAGCAACAACGTGCTGTTCATCGCCGATGATCCTCTGGGGGGCGGTGGCATCTTCTATGACTTCTCCGATGAGATCGCCGACGGCTACGAGGACCCGCCGACCAATACCATCAAGTATCTGCCACCTCCGTACACCGGCAGCAAAGTCTACCTGGGAGATCCACCCGAGGGCAACTGCAGCACGCCGGCCCAGTGCCGCTACGAGATCACCACCACCCTCAACGTCACGGGGGCGCTGGTGGTGAACTACATCGGACATGCCACCAAGACGGCCTGGGGGGCCGAGGATCGGCTGCTGGACGAGGCGGTGCTGAACACGCTGGACAATGGCCCCTGCCTGCCTATCTTTCTGGGCATGACCTGTTACGAGGGCTTCTTCCACGAGCCACCCCTGGGCTATTCCTCCCTGGGTGAAGCGGCCACGCGCAGGCCCGTGCATGGGGCCGTGGCCAGTTGGTCGCCCACGGGCTTCGGGCTGACCACCGGGCACGATTACCTGAACAAGGGCTTCTTCCTGGCCCTGTTCCAGGATGGTGTGGACACCGTGGGCGAGGCCACCACGGCCGGAAAACAATACCTGTGGGACAACCAGCCGCCGGACAAATACGACGATCTGATGGACACCTTCATCCTGCTCGGCGACCCGGCGCTCAAGGTCAAGATGGACGAGAACTGTGGCGGTCCCACCGGTGTGCGCATGGCCGGTTTCAATGCTCAGGCGCAGCCCGATGGTGTGTTGGTGCAATGGCAGACGGCCAGCGAGCTGGACATGCTGGGCTTCGGCGTGCTGCGCCGGCAGGCCCCGGATGGCGATTTGGCGCTCCTCAGCGAGGAACCGATCTTCGCCGTTTGGTCTGGCCGCGACAGTGGCAGCACCTATACGTACCTCGATGAGCAGGCGGCGGCGGGGATGACCTACCACTACGTCCTGGAGATCATCAATCTCGACGGCGCGGCGGAACGATACGGGCTGGCCGAGGCCACCATGCGCTGGTGGCTGCGGCTGCCGATGGTGGTGCGGTAGGGGACAAGAGGCAAGATGCAAGATGCAAGAGGCAAGATGCAAGAGGCAAGATGCAAGAGGCGGGAGGCAGGAGGCGGGAGGCAGGAGGCGGGAGGCAGGAGGCGGGAGGCAAGGGGCAAGAGGCAGGAGGCAAGATGCAAGAGGCAGGAGGCAAGATGCAAGAGGCAAGATGCAAGACGTAAGACGTACAAGACAGGGGGCAGGGCGTAAGAGGCGAGGAGGCATGCTGATGGCCTTGGGCTTGGTGCTGGCACTCGCACTCCCGACTTCTGCCGCCCCCCCGTTGGCAGGAACCGTACCTGGTGTGCAGTTGCTGCGCTCCGATGGGCAGAGCATCGTCCTGGAAGTGCACACGCCGGACTACGAGCTGGAGGAGGCGGTGGTGAGCGGCGCGGCCTGCCAGCGCATTCACGTGCCCGGCACCGTTCAGAGCGGTGAGGCGGGCCATCCTCAGCACCCGCTGCGGATCCTCCTGCTGGGGGTGCCGCCCGATGCCGAACTGGCGCTGGAGGTCACTCCGCTGGAGACGGTGCGCGTGCCGGGGAGCTTCGCCATCTGCCCGGCCCCCGAAGCGGTGGCCGAACAGGGCGAAGGCGAGCTGGTGCGCTACGTGGAGCGGGAGACGGTTCCCGATCCGACGGTGTACGGCAGCGACGGTTTCTATCCGCCGCAGGCAGCCCGTGTGACTGAACTGGGCTTCCTGCGCAGCCAGCGCATCGCTCGCCTGGAGGTGTCGCCGTTTCAGGTCCACCCGCTGAGCGGGGAGCTGCAACAGCAGCGGCGGCTGCGCGTGACCTTGCGGTTCGCCGGGCAGGCACAGGCGACGGCCTCATCGCTGGAGAGGGAAGCGGAGGAGTTTGAGGCCGCGCTGCGAAGTGTGCTGGTGAACTACGAGGCGGCGCGGGCCTGGCGGGGCAGCCCGGCCCAGGCGGCAGCACTGACGGCGGCCTGGACGCCGCCTGATCCGGGCTACAAGCTCATGGTGGAAGAGGATGGCCTCTACGAGTTGAACCGGACGACGCTGGCCGGCGCCGGATTGCCTGTGGACACGTTGGACCCGCGCACCTTGCGGCTGTTCAACGGGGGACAGGAGGTGGCCACCGGCGTTATCGGTGAGGAAGATGGCCGTTTCGACGAAGGGGACCTCGTGCTCTTCTACGGCCAGGCGACCGATGCCATCTACACCAGCAATAACGTCTACTGGCTGACCTACGGCGGCGCTGCCGGCCTGCGCATGGCCGACAAGCCCAGCCAGCCGGAGGGGGACACGGCCGCCTCTTTCGCCGCCCCTGTGCATCTGGAGCAGAACGACATCTACATCTCCGGGCTGCCCATGCAAGAGGACGCCAATCACTGGTACGACCATCCGCCAGTCCAGGCCGCCGGGCCGAACCCCGGCTGGCGGGACTATCCCTTCACCATGCAACATCTGGCAACGGCGGCGTCCACGGCCACGCTGCAGGTCTCGCTGGCGGGCAATTACAGCGGCGTGCACCACCTGCGGCTGTACGTGAACGGCCACCAGATCCACGACGATCTGTGGGGCGGCCGCACCGCCTACCACGCCGCCGTGGATTTCCCGCAGGATCACCTGGCCGAAGGCAGCAACACGATCCGCGTGGAGCTGGCCAACGACACCCCAGGGCAGTACTTCGATCAGGTGTACGTGGACTGGCTGCGGGTGCTCTACCAGCGCACCACCGTGGCCGCAGGGGACAGCCTGGCCTTCGGCGGTGACCAGGCCGGCGCCTGGCAATACGGCGTCAGCGGCTTCAGCAGCCAGGACGTCGCCGTCTACGACGTGACCGACGCGGCCAACGTGAGCACCATCATGGGGGCCACGGTCTCGCCCGAAAGCACGAGCTACACGCTGCACTTCGGCGACAGCCACGACGGCGACCGCCGCTATCTGGCGCTGACCGCCGCCCAGCGGCTGACGCCGCCCATCGAACTGGATACCCCGTCGGCGCTGCAGTCGCCTGCCGCGGGGGCCGACTACATCATCGTCAGCCACGGCGATTTCCTGGCGGCGATACAGCCTCTGGCCGATCACCGCGCCGCGCAGGGGCTGCGGGTGGGCATCGTGGACGTGCAAGACGCCTACGACGAATTCGGCTACGGGCTGGCGTCAGCGGAAGCCATCCATGACTTCCTGGCTTACGCCTACGACCACTGGCCCCGGCCGGCGCCCACCTACGTGCTGCTGGTGGGCGATGGCACCTACGATCCTCGTCACTACGTGCCTTCCAGCGCCCCCACCTACGTGCCGCCGTATCTGGAGCTGGTGGATCCCATCCAGGGAGAAACGGCGACGGACAACCGCTACGGTTGTGTGAGCGGCGAGGACATCGTGCCCGACCTGCACATCGGGCGGCTGCCGGTCAACTCCCCCGACGAGGCAGAAAGGATGGTCAACAAGATCCTGAGCTACGAGACCCACCCGGCGGAAGGGGAGTGGAACCGCAACGTGCTCTTCATCGCCGACGATCTGGAAGGAGGCGGCGGGAACTTCTATGATCTCTCCAACGGTATCGCCGATGGCTACGCCGACCCGCCGACGAACACGGTCAAGTTCCTGCCGGAGCCGTACGTGGCGACCAAGGTGTATCTGGCCAGTACCTGTGCCGATGAGAATCCGGCGGTGGCTTGCCAGCAGGAGATCGTGGACACGATCAACAGCGGCGCGCTGCTGACGAGCTTCATCGGCCATGCCACCAAGAACTACTGGGCGGAGGAGCGACTGCTGGACATCGCCGCGTTGGGCAGACTGACCAACGCAGACAAGCTGACCATCGCGCTGCCGATGACCTGTCTGGAGGGGTATTTCCACGAAGCAGCGCTGGGGTATCAGGCGTTCGGCGAGGCCAACGTGCGTCAGGAGGGCGGTGGCGCCGTGGCCAGTTGGTCACCCACCGGCCTGGGCCTGGCCACGGGGCACGATCTTCTGGAACAGGGGCTGTTCATGGCCTTGTTCCAGGATGGGATGCAGGAACTGGGCGCGGCCACCACCCTGGGCAAGCTGTACCTGATGGCCAACTCGCCCACGGGCAAGTACGACGATCTCGTGGAGACCTATGGGCTGCTGGGCGATCCGGCCCTGCGCGTGCACCGGGCGGAGCCGGAGGGAGCGATGATCTTCCTGCCCCTGATCACGGGGGGCGGCGGGCAGTAGGCAAAGGTCTGGCGGGCTGGG
>JACNHM010000215.1 GCA_014383605.1 Chloroflexota bacterium | reverse complement strand
GGAATCGCCCAAGGTGGTCCTGATGCAGAACCATGGCCTGATCGCCCTGGGCGGCGCCGCAACTGAGGTGGAGACGATCACCGCCATGTACGTGAAGACGGCTCGCGTGTTGCTGGGAACCTTCGCCTTGGGTGGTCCCCACTTCATGAGCCCCGGGGACGTGGGGCGGATCCACACGAGGCCGGACGAGGCCCTCCGCCGCCAGAAGCTGACAACAAGTTCTACCGCGGCTGGCTGAAGGCGGCGACCAAGGTCACTGAGGGCCGCTGGACCCGCACCTGCGCCGCTTGCCACACGCTGGCAGGGATGCTGGTAGGCCAGGTGAAGGTGGAGCGCCAATGGCGTGGCTCCTTCCCCGACGAGCTGTACAGACGCACGAAATTGTGAGATTGGGTATGGAAACGGAGATCAACCAACGTATGGCTGAACTGGAAGCGCAACTGAATGACTTCGATCCTGCCGTCCGCGCCGGAGCGCTGGCGGAGCTGATCGCCTCGGCCGACCAGGGCCTGGTGCCCATGGAACCGGTCTCCGAGGTGGCCAACATGCACTGCCACACCTTCTTCTCCTTCAACGCCTACGGCTACTCGCCCACGGCGCTGGCCTGGCTGGCCAGGCGCCGCGGCTTCAAGGTCATGGGCACGGTGGAGTTCGACGTGCTGGACAGCGTGGACGAGTTCCTCGACGCCTGCGCAGCGGTGGGCGTGCGCGGCAGCACGGGGATGGAGACGCGGGTCTTTCTCCCCGAATTCATCACCCGGGAGATCAACTCGCCGGGCGAGCCGGGCATCTACTACCACATGGGCATCGGCTTCACCTCCAGTCGGGCGCCGGAACCGGCGGCCAGCATCCTGGCCGACATGCGGCGGCGGGCCAGGCAGCGTAATCTGGACGTGGCCGCGCGGGTCAACGGTTACCTGGCCCCGGTCACCATTGACTACGAACGGGACGTGTTGCCCCTGACGCCTTCGGGGAACGCCACGGAACGGCACATGGTCGTCGCCTATCTGCGCGCCGCCGAGCGCATCGTGCCCGACCCGGGCGCATTCTGGGCCGATAGGCTGAACCTGGAGCCTGAGCACGCGGCCACGCTCATGCGCAACAGCCCCCAGTTTCAAGGCCTCGTCCGGGCGAAGCTGATGAAGCGCGGCGGCGTGGGCTACGTGCAGCCCGGCCCCGCAAGCTTTCCCACGATAGAGCAGTTTCACCAGATGGTCGAGGCCTGCGACGCCCTGATCTGCGCCACCTGGCTGGACGGGCTTTCGGAAGGTGAACAGGCCATGGAGGAGCTGTTGGAGCTTCTGATCGGCAAGGGCGCGGTGGCGTTGAACATCGTCCCCGACCGCAACTGGAACGTCGCCGACCCGGAGCTGAAGCGGGTGAAACTGCAGAAGCTGTACGACGTCGTGGAACTGGCGCAGAGGCTAGCGCTGCCGCTGAACGTGGGCACGGAGATGAACAGCTTCGGCCAGAAGCTGATAGACGACTTCGACGCCCCGGAGCTGGCCCCCGTCCGTCAGGCCCTCCTGGACGGCGCCCATTTCGCCTATGGCCACACCGTGATGCAGCGCACGCTGGGGTTGGGCTATCACAGCGAGTGGGCACGCTCTCACCTGCCGTCTCGTAGGGAGCGCAACGACTTCTACACCCGCATTGGCTACCAGGTGGAGCCGGACAAGGAGGGGCTGGCCCGGCTGCGGCGGCTGAACGCGGCCCTGTCGCCGGATGAGATCGGTGGACTGGTAAACTGGTAGACTGGTACATTGGTAGATTGGTGAATTGGGCTTTGCCGTCCCAATCTACCAATTTAACAGTTCCCCAATCTACCAACGGAGAGAAGGGATGAACGGAGTGTTGCAGGACCGCATCGCCATCGTCACCGGCGCGGCGCAGGGGCTGGGCGAGGCCATCGCCCAGCGGCTGGCTCGCGAGGGAGCGCACGTCGTCGTGGCTGACCTCAACCTCGAGGCAGCGCAGCAAGTGGCTGAGGCCATCCGCGTCTCGCCGGAGTGCAACTCCGGCGGATCACCTGGCGCCATCGCCGTGCAGGCCGACGTCACCGACGAGGCCCAGGTCGAGGCCCTGGTGCAGCGGGCCGTGGACGAGTTCGGCCGGCTGGACATCATGGTGGCCAACGCCGGCATCGTCGCCGCCGGCGACGTCACCGAATTCCCCGCCGACAAGTGGCGCAAGGTCATCGAGGTGAACTTGATCGGCTACTTCCTCTGCGCCAAGCACGCCGCGCGGGTGATGAAGCAGCAGTGCAGCGGCGTCATCATCCAGATCAACTCCAAATCGGGCAAAAAGGGCAGCTACCGCAACTCCGCCTACGCCGCTTCCAAGTTCGGCGGCATCGGGCTGACCCAGAGCATTGCCCTGGAATTGGCCGAGTACAAGGTGCGGGTCAACGCCGTCTGCCCCGGCAACTTGCTCGACTCGCCGCTGTGGGTGGATTCCCTCTACGATCAGTACGCCGAGAGGCTGGACATGCCCAAACAGGCGGTGCGGGCCATGTACGAGGCCAAGATCCCGCTGGGGCGGGGCGTCACCTACGACGACGTGACCAACCTGGTCGTGTTCCTGGCCTCCGATGCCTCGTCGCACATGACGGGCCAGGCGATCAATGTGACGGGCGGAGAAGAAATGAGGTAGTCATGGAAAGGATTCCCCTGAAGATCTTCTGGGAAGCAGTAGAGCAACGACTGAGAGCGTGCTCTACTGATGAATTGCGTGCCATTCTGCGGGCCATGGCACAGGAGACACCACCGACAGGACGCCAGGCGTTCCTCGACAAATTGAAGCCGCTGGCAGAAACCGCCGCGGTTGTCGAACAAGCGCTTCGGCAAGACGACTTGCTGGCAGACATTGATGATTTCATCCACGAACTCCAGGCAGAGATGAAGGACGCCGATTACTATGAGGAGCGCTATGGATGGGGCGGGTACGGTGAGTATGACGAGGAAGATAGCCTGGGACCGTACGAGGACTTTGTGGAGCCGCTGACTGAATTGTTTGACCGAGCGGAAGCCGTGTTCGATTACGGCAACTCCACGCTTGCTCGCGCAGCCTATCAGAAGCTGTTCAAGGCACTGGACCTCGAAGATGACTACGGGCGTGGGATAAGTGCACACGATCTGGTGAACGTGGACATCGGCGAAGCCCGAGACCGCTACCTGCGTGCAGTCTACGAGACCGAGGCCCCCACGAACCGCCCCCAGGCGCTGTTTGAGCACATGAGACAGGTGCAATCGCGGCTGTTCAAACGCCCACTGCTGGACGGCATCATCCAGATTTCCCCCAGGCTGCTACCTGACCAAGAGCGCTTCCTCAGGGACTGGATTGCTTTCCTGCGGAAGCAGAGTGGTGGAGATGCCGATGCCTGGCTGCGGGAAGCGATTCGCCTCTCGCAGGGCACACAGGGACTGGCAGAACTGGCGCAGAGAGAAGGGAAGCAGCGCCCACGCGCGTATCTGGACTGGTTTGTCGCACTGGAGGAAGAGGGCAAATACCGAGAGGTTCTCACCGCCGCTCAAGACGCCCTTCAGACGCTTCCTGACAGCCTTCCTATCCGTGCTGCTCTTGCAGATCACTTATGCGCTGCCGCTGCGAGGTTGAACGAAGCGGAGGCCCTGCGCTCTGGACGATGGGAAGCCTTCGCTGCCAAGCCGACACTGGCACGCCTTCTTGACCTGTGGGACGTAGCCTCCACTAGCGAAGAACGGGCAGGGCTGATGCAGCAAGCTGCCCAGCACGCGAAGGACGATCTCGCACGCCCATCCCGCCACCAGCAGGTGGAAGTGATGGAAGTGTGGGTAACTGAGGATAGCTTTGAACGACCGGCGTGGATTAGCAAGTCTGTCCTCGCTCACGCTTATCTGTTTGCCAAAGACTGGGACGCGGCGCGCAATGCAGCCGCTGGTGAGAAAGTGCTGGGGTGGAGCAGCAGTGACAATCCACAGGGGTTGGTCATACCGTTTTTCCTCGTGCTGCTGTCTGGGAGACTGCCCAGCGCGCTCCCTCCGAACCTGGCACAGCACTGGCAGTGGGGGCTGCAAAACAGTAGCGGTGTTGGCTATTGGAGCGTGAGAAGCATCGAGGATGACGCGCTCAAACGATTAGAATGCGCATACGCGGAGTTGCTTTCCACGATATCCTTGAGGGACGGCCAGCAGGAACAACTCCTGTCCTGGTGTCTGGACGTGGCAGAGCAGCGGGCCAACGCCATTGTGAGCAATCAGCATCGGAAGAGTTACAACAAGGCCGCTGTGCTGATGACCGCCTGCGCTGAGGTGCTACGACTGAGGAAAAAGGCTAAGGAAGCAGAGGCAGTGCTGGACGGCATACGAAACCGTTTCCCGCGCCACCGCGCCTTTCAAGCCGAGTTGAGAGCAGCGGTTCAGCGGATGGAGCGCAGCCAGTTCCCTTGAGGAGGACCTACATGGTGTCAACAACCAACTTCCTCGCTTTCGACTTAGGTGCAAGTAGCGGACGCGCCGTGGTGGGCCGCTTCGACGGCCAACGGCTGCGGCTGGAGGAGGTGCACCGCTTCCCCAACGGCCCGGTGTGCCTGCTCGGCAACCTGCATTGGGACGTCTTGCGGCTGTTCGAAGAGGTGAAATGCGGCTTGGCCAAGTGCGTCAGGAACTGCGACGGAGCCCCCGCCAGCCTGGGCCTGGACACCTGGGGCGTGGACTTCGGGCTGCTCGACGCCCGCGACGAGCTGTTGGGCAATCCCTATCACTACCGCGATGGCCGCACCAACGGCATGATGGAGGAAGCCTTCCGACGTGTGCCGCGGGAGGAGATCTTCGAGCGCACGGGCATCCAGTTCCTGCAACTGAACAGCCTCTACCAACTGCTGGCCATGCGAGTGCAGGGGTCGCCGCTGCTGGACACAGCTCGCACCTTCCTCAACATGCCCGATCTGTTCAACTTCTGGCTGACGGGGCGCAAGGTCAGCGAGTTCACCATCGCCACCACCAGCCAGTGCTACGATCCCCGCGCCGGCGACTGGGCCTGGACGATGCTGGAGAAGCTGGGGCTGCCCACGCGCATCTTCGGCGAGATCGTGCCGCCGGGCACGCCGCTCGGCCCGCTGCATCCGGCGGTAGCCGAGGAGACGGGGGCGGAAGGCGTGCCGGTGATCGCCACCGCCGGGCATGACACCGGTTCCGCCGTGGCTGCGGTGCCGGCACACAGCCGTGACCACGTCTTCATCAGCTCCGGCACCTGGTCCATTCTGGGGGTGGAGATTGACGAGCCACTCATCACGGAGCAGGCGCTGGCCTACAACTTCACCAATGAAGGCGGCGCCCAGTCCACCTTCCGTTTCATGAAGAACATCGTGGCCCTGTGGCTGGTGCAGGAATGCCGCCGCGAATGGGCGCAGGCCGGCGAGGAACTTTCCTGGGACGAGTTGACCCGCCTGGCCGCCGCGGCGGAGCCTTTTGGCGGACTGGTGAACCCGGACGACCATCGTTTCCTCTCGCCCGGCGACATGGCGCAGAAGATCCAGAGCTATTGCGCCGAGACGGGCCAGCCGGTGCCGCAGAGCAAGGGAGCCATCGTGCGCTGCGCGCTGGAGAGCCTGGCCCTCGCCTATCGCCGGGTGCTGGAGCCACTGGAGGATATGCTGGGCCACACCTACGCCAGCATCCACATCATCGGCGGCGGCTCCAAGAACCGGTTGCTCAACCAATTCACCGCCGACGCCACAGGGAGGCCGGTCGTCGCCGGCCCGGCGGAAGCAACCTCCATTGGCAACATCCTGGTGCAGGCCCTGGCCATGGGGCACATCGCTTCGCTGGAGGAGGGGCGCGAGGTGGTGCGCCGCTCCTTCGAGGTGACCACCTACGAGCCGGGCGAGAGGGTCGAATGGGATGAGGCATACGAGCGGTACGTTGAGTTGGTCAGTCAAGAGTAGACAAGTACACAAGGAAACAAGGAAACAAGGACAAAGGCTCTGATGAAGGACAGATTCATTTCCTACAAGCAAGCTAGCGACCCCATTCCGGACACACAGTGGCTGATGCCGCTGTACGGCCAGGGCTTTGAAAGTCTGGGGCGCGATGGGCAGCCGATCCAGGCCCCTGTCGCCGACTACGGCCCCGACGAGCTGTTGGTGCGCCACGATGCCGTGGGGCTCTGCTTCTCCGACGTCAAGGTCATCCGCGC
>JACNHM010000496.1 GCA_014383605.1 Chloroflexota bacterium | reverse complement strand
CTATCAGGAGGTGCATCGTGAAAGGACAGCGAAGGCTCATCGGTGTAGTGATCCTGGAGATGCTGCTGGCTTCCGCCGCAGGACTGGTCTTGGCCCAGACCCCTTCTCCCTCGCCCCCACAGGAGTGGGCAGAGCCCGCTGCCTCCCTGACTCTGACTGCCCAGCACGATAGCTGGGTGAATGAAGAAGCCCCCACCACGAACTACGGCGCGCACACCAGTCTGGAGGTGGGGCGCGTGGGCGGGCGGGTCGCTTACAACCGCCAGGCGCTGATCCAGTTTAACCTGTCGGAACTGCCTGCCGACGCCGTGGTCTCGCAGGCTCGTCTGCAGTTGTACCAGCACGACGGTGCGAAGGCGGCGCAGTGACTCGCTATCCCAACGGCGACATCAGCCCGACGCAAGACCCCTTCGCCCCCGAGGCGCTCTACGGTTTCGACGTCGAAACCCAGGCCGTCTACCCGCCCTGGTACAAGGACAACATGACCTACTGCCAGCCGGAGTGGATCACGGACCGCACCTACGAGGGCCTCCACTACCGCATCGTTTGGGAATGGGAGCATCCCCTGGCGCAGGCCCGCCCGGCGGCGACCCAGGAGTACCTGGCCGTCTTCGGGCAGATCAACACCGCGACCGATGAGGTGACGCTGGACGCCTTCTATCGTGTGCCGGACGGTTGGGACGTCTTGGGCCGCGTGCCCGGCGAGTACAGCATCCGTCTGCTGGGTGCAGGCGGCGAGACGCTGGCCGACTATCCCTTCACGCCTAAGTCCACGCACGTGGAGCCGGGCCCGGCTTGCGGGGCAAGCGCACAGGCAGAGGCCGAAGCGTTGATCGCCGAATACGTCCCCTGGGTAGCCGGCACCGCTCGCATCGTCGTGGTCCACGGTGCCCAGGAGCTGGCTTCTCGCCCGGTCAGCGCACACGTGCCGCAGGTGACGCTGGTCAGCCCCAACGGCGGCGAGGTGCTGGACGGCCCGCAGATCGGGCTGCGCTGGTCGGCCAGCGACGCCGACGGCGACCCGCTCACGTTTGCGCTGGACTACAGCGTGGACGGCGGGGCGCAGTGGCGGGCGGTGCGCCACGGCATCACCGCCACGCATCTGCTGCTGGACGCGGCCCAGATTCCCGGCACGACGGCGGGCAAATTCCGCGTCATCGCCTCGGACGGAGTGAACACTGCCCAGGACGAAACCGATGGCACCTTCACCGTGCCGGACAAAGCGCCGCTGGTGGAGATCACCTCCCCGCCGGAGGGCGCGGCCTACATTCCCGGACAGCCGGTGGCACTGATCGCCGTGGCCATTGACCTGGAAGACGGCACGCTGGGCGACGCGGCGCTGGCCTGGACCTCCAGCCTCAGCGGGACCGTGGGGACGGGGCAGATGGTGCACGTCACCGATTTCATCACCGGCACGCACGTGATCACGGTCACGGCCACCGATTCCGGCGGCCATCAGACGGCGGCCGCCCGCACCATCACCGTTGGCCAGCCGCAACGCGGACAGGAGATCTATCTGCCGCTGCTGCTGCGCGGCTGAGCCGGCGCGTCGGGTCAGGATGATCTTCTATCATTCGATGATGTGTGCACCGCTGACCCTGCCAATGGACTGTGGCTTCTATCATCCGCATCTTCCTGCCGATAGGGTGAGTTGCTGCATAACCTGTTTACTAGACATTGCCAGATCAGACGAGGCATGGTATACTGATAACCACTGGTGCAAGGAGAGCAAAAGGCAGCGATGTCCGATCAACCCGCAGTCCCAACGGATCTCACGACGGCTGGTCATGTGGCTTCGGCGCAAGGCCCGGCAATAGACAAGGATCAGCATCTCTCGACCATCTTTGAGATCGCCAAGATCCTGGCCACGCAGCAAACTCTGGAGGCCATGCTGCCGGAGTTGCTGTCGTGCCTCATTCAGACCTTGGGGGTGGCTGACGCGGGGGTCCTGCTGCTCCACGATCCTTCTGACGGTCGTTTGGTCGTGAGGGCTGCCCAGGGCTATGATCTTGACAGCCTGGCGCGGATCCGTCTCGCTCCTGGTGAAGCCATCTGCGGCCGCTCCTTTGAGACCGGCCAGGCCGGGCTGTATCATACCCCAAAGGCCATCGCTGCAGCCAGGGCCAACCTTACGCCGGCGAACCGCGAGCTGTTCAGGGCAGCGACCTTTGGTCTAAAGCATGCGCACAGTGCTATCTGTATGCCGCTGTTCACCGGCGAGACAAAAGTAGGGGCCTTGATGCTGGAGAACCGGCGCCGGCCTGGCAGTTTTGTTCCTGCGGATTTGCCTTTTTTGCGAGCGTTGGCCGATCTGATCGCCCTGTCCGTGGAAAATGCTCGTCTGCGGAAGGAATTGCAGGCTACCCAGGCCCTTGAAGAAGCCAACCGCCTCAAGGGCGAGTTGGTTTCCATCCTGGCCCATGAGATGCGCACTCCGTTGACCTCGATCAAAGGCTACTCTACGGCTCTGCTCATGGATGAAGTTGCCTTCAGTCTCGAGACCCAACGGGAATTCCTGCGGATTATAGATGAGGAGTGTGACATCCTGCAGGATCTTATCCATGACCTGCTGGAGTCGTCTATCATTGATGCTGGTCTCTTGAGGCTCGAGCCCCAGCCAATGAGGTTGCCTCATCTGGCTCAGAAGGTGAGCGACGACATGGCGCACCGTGCTCCCAAACACCGCTTCTTGATGGATTTCCTCAGTGATTTCCCCATCGTGGATGCCGACCCCAACCGTATTGGGCAAGTGTTGCGCAACTTACTGGACAATGCGGTGAAATACTCACCGCAAGGTGGGTTGATCGTTGTGCGGGGCGAGGTGCGCGAGGATAAGATCATCATCAGTGTGGCCGATCAGGGAGTAGGAATTGCCCCGGAACACCTCAACCGGCTGTTTGAGAAGTTCTTCCGCGTCACGTCAGCCCTGGGGCGGCATGTTGTGGGTTCAGGACTGGGATTGCCCATCGCCCGCACCATCGTGGAGAGTCACGGGGGTCGCATCTGGGCTGAGAGCCAATTGGGACAGGGCACCACGCTCTACTTCACGCTGCCCCTGAAAGGCCCGAGCCAGGAGCCGGCGGAACACAAGGAGCTGCAGGATGAGTGATAAGATTCTCGTCGTGGACGACGAGCCGCGTGTAGTGCGGCTGGTCAGCGAAGTACTGAAAGCAGTGGGCTACCAGGTGATCGCCGCCGCCAGCGGAATGCCGGCGATTGAGATGGTGGCCTTGGAGCAGCCTGACCTGGTATTGCTAGACATCCTGCTGCCGGGCGGCCTGGATGGATACGAGATATGCCGACGTATCCGCGAGTTCTCCGATGTGCCGGTGATTATGCTCACTGCCAGAGCTCAGGAGGGTGATGTGTTGCGCGGCTTCGATGTGGGCGCCGACGACTATCTGACCAAGCCTTTCAGCGCCAAGGAACTGGTGGCTCGAGTGAGGGCGGTCTTGCGACGTAGCCAACGGTCTGAGGAGATGATCACTGCCCCATTTACATGCGGTGAGTTGGAGATCAATTTCGCCCAGCGCACCGTCAGAGCGCGCGGCGAGCGGATGTCGCTCACTCCCACTGAGTATGAACTGCTGCGCCAACTGGCCCTCAATGTCAACCGGGTCGTGCTACACCAGGATTTGTTGACGACGGTGTGGGGGCCCGAGTACCGCAACGACGTGGACTATCTGCGATCTTACATCCGCTATCTGCGGCGCAAACTGGAAGCGGACTCGTCGAATCCCCGCTACATCCTCACCTCTCCGGGAGTGGGCTACATGCTGACCTGCCCCGAGGAGCAAGAAGGCAAGATCATAGAACCCCCCGAGGGATAGCAGGCCTCGGAGGTCTTTTCTTTGCTGAAGGCGGCTCTCTGCCAGTACGGGAGCCGCCGTTTTTCATGGGTTTTTCACAGAGTGGTAGCAGCTTTCTATGACATTCTCACGCATTTTGTGCTAGACTGTTCCTGGCAGTGCAGCAGGAAGACTCCTAACATAACAGCGCGTTGCAAAACAGCGCTCATCAAGGAGGGATAACATGGCAGAGGATTCTACAACGAAGCAATTTGACATGGTGGACCTCAGATTCACGGCACCGTCGTTGCAATTGCCGGATGCAGCCAGTGCGGCTGAGCAGGTCTTGAGCAAGGCATTGGAATTCTGCGCCCAGAAGATGCACTTCGACAGCCATCAGACTGTGGTAAGTCGTCTGCGGCAGGGCGATCGCGATGCGTGCAGCTATTGCTACTACAGCGTGGCCAAGCAGGTAGGCGAGTACCTGGGGGCATGGGACGAGAACGTCAAAGCAGTCTACATCTGCGATTACGATGCCACCCCTGAGGATCTCTGCTTCGCTGAAACGGTACAGTCACCGCCGATCCACATGATCATCCGGGTTGATCGCAAAACGAGCGCCCTGAACTCACTGGTGGCGGCGTTGGACCGTGCCCTGGTCCAGAAGTACGTTAGCTTGACAGCGATGAGCCAGATGGCCTACTTTCTGGATGCGCAGGTGGTGGATGATACTGACGTGGAGAAGCGCATCGGCTATGGCACGATGCTCTCCTCGATGCACCATCGGCCTATTCAGGTTTGGGGACGGTGACCAACGAGGCGTGAGGCAGCGGACGGGATAACCCCAGCCTGCTGCCTTTCGCTCCATCAGCAGATACTAGAAAGATCGAGTCCGGGGAGGAATTCATGGAAAAACAGGTGGGAGAGGTGCTCATTAAGCCGCCCCCCGGCTTCATCGTGGCCGAGTCTCCTAAGGAAGACCTGTGGGATACAGTCTTGGCCCAGCTCAATGACGTAGCCCAACGGTTGAAACTGGACTCTGGCATCCATGCCATCCTGCGTCAGCCGGAGCGAGAGCTCATAGTGGCGGTGCCCGTCAGAATGGACGATGGTCACATCGAGGTCTTTACGGGCTACCGCATTCAGCACTCCAGTGCTCGGGGACCATGCAAGGGAGGCATCCGTTATCACCCCGACGTGAATCTCAACGAGGTCAGGGGATTGGCGGCCCTGATGACCTGGAAATGTGCCGTGGTGGGAATCCCCTACGGTGGGGCCAAAGGTGGGGTGCAATGCGATCCCCGCCAGATGTCCGAGGATGAGGTTTGCCGTATGACCCGTCGCTATACGGCCATGATCATGCCTATCATCGGTTCGAGACGGGATATCCCGGCACCCGATGTCAACACCAACGCTCAGATCATGGCCTGGATTTCCGATACGGTCAGCATGCTGGAACGCAAGACCGTGATTGGCATCGTCACCGGCAAGCCGATCCCTTTGGGCGGGTCAGCGGGGCGCAGGGAGGCGACCGGGCGGGGAGCAGCCATCGTTACCAAAGAGCTCCTGAAGCGCAGACGGCGGCGACTCTCGGACACCACCGTGGCCGTGCAAGGCTATGGCAATGTCGGCAGTGTTGCGGCAACGATCCTGCAGCAGATGGGCTGCAAAATCGTGGCGATGAGCGACATCAGCGGCGGTCTGTATAACCCTCGAGGCCTGGACATTGCCAGCATCAACTGCCACGTGGCTGTCCATCCTCAGAAGTTACTGGAAGGATATGAGGCTCCAGGCGTAGAGAAGATCAGCAATGACGAACTGCTGGTCAGTGATGTGGATGTGTTGATCCCCGCGGCTCTGGAACACCAGATCCACGCTGGTAATGCGCCCTATATCCAGGCCGAGATGATCGTGGAAGGCGCCAATGGCCCCACCACTCGCGAGGCTGACGAGATTCTGCAGGAACGGCGCATCATTGTAGTGCCTGACATTCTTGCTAACGCCGGAGGAGTCGTGGTCAGCTATTTCGAGTGGGTACAGAATCTGCAGTGTTTCTTCTGGGATGAGGCCGAGGTCAACAGCAACCTGGAGCGCATCATGGTTCGCAGCTTCAAAGAAGTGTGGGCATTCAGCCAAGAGCAACAGGTGCCACTGCGGTGGGGAGCCACCATGCTGGCGGTGGACAAGGTGGCCAAGGCAGTACAGGTTCGGGGGATATTCCCTTAGGCTGGGGATTTCGCTCCAGACCCTACGTGTGGGAGACCCCTTGGGATAAGCTGGGGGACAGTCTCGTATAGGAAAGCCCCTGCCAACAACGGCGTTGGCAGGGGCTTCTGTTTGGGGAGGACGCAGGAACAAACCCGCGAAACGCCCAAGGGGTCGCCAAAGGTGAAAGGCTAAACCCA
>JACNHM010000622.1 GCA_014383605.1 Chloroflexota bacterium | reverse complement strand
CCTTTTGACCTTATCCACGCGCTACGACTTTCGCCTCGCCAACCCGTTAAAGTTGAAGCGCGAGAGAGCACCCTTGTGCTTGAACCGTCTCGTCAGGAGCGCCTGGACCGGATTGGCCAACTCCTTCGGACTGCTCTGGCAGGTGTTGAGTGGTCCGAAATCGAAGCTGGGAGACACGATCGGTGCTTCTAGGCGCAGATACCGGCTTCTTCCTTTCGTACGCCAACGATCATCCACGGGCTCTGGAAATCTGGCAGGAACTTGTGGATGGTCTACATATGATGACTTCCGCATAGTTGACGAGCAGAAGGTGCTGCCTGTAGAGCTCTTGCTCTGATCCTCGCTCTTTGGTGTTCCAGATCCCTCTATCCTGCCCGCCGCGTTCTACCGCCTCAGTACCGCCAAGCCAGTCCCCGCCAGCTCCAGGCTGAGCAGGCGATCAGCCAATCTCTTCAAGGATCACCCCTGGCCAGCGTGTGAAAGGTCTCCGGCACCCTGTCTTATTGAAAGCGGCAGCGATGGCTGCAATACTTGACTGCTTGAAGGGACTATGGTACAATGGACAATGATGGCATCAGATGCTGTCATTACTGCTAGCAAGGAGAGCAATAAGACATGACGACTAGAACGGCCAGTGCAGTCCGCGAGCCGAGGATCCGAACCACCCTGGACTTGCCGGCGAGCTTGCGAGACCGCATTCAATCCGCCATCAAGCAGGGCGCTGCTTCCAGTCAGAATAGCTTCATCGTGCAGGCTCTGGAGGAACACCTGGCCCGCCTGGAGGAGACCCGCATAGACGCCGAGTTTGCTCAGATGGCAGAGGACGAGAACTATCGGACCCTCCAACTCCAGATCGTAGCCGAATTCGCCCACGCCGATTGGCAGGCATTGCAGGCCGGGGAGACGCAGCCATGAAGCGGGGAGACGTTTACCGGGTTCGTCTCGACCCGATCGAAGGCTCGGAACAAGCTGGCACCCGACCCGGTGTGATCGTCTCCAGAAAGGCCATCAATCAGTACAGCCCTGTGGTCGTCATTTGCCCTCTGACCAGTGCTCGTCCTCTCACTCGACTCTATCCCAGTGACGTGCTGGTCAAAGCACCCGAGGGCGGCCTGCAGGTTGACTCGGTGGTGTTGACGCTTCAGGTGCGGGCTGTGGCCAAGTCTCGTCTGCAACAGCGTCTTGGACAGTTGGAACCAGACACGATGGCCCAGGTTGACCATGCCCTGAAGATCACTTTGGATCTACCCTGATACCGGTCCCCGACTATCCGACCAAGGACCACCTGACCATCCGACTACCTGACCCAGCCGAGGCTCTCCAAGCCAATCTCCACTGCCGAGCGGAAGGTGGCCGGGCTGAGCATGCTGGTCAGATAGGTCCAGATCGGTCCCGGCCGCAAGGCCCACTCCCGGAAGGCCCGCCGCGCCCAATACTCGATGCGCTCCGCCTCCATCTGCGGGTAGTCGAGCACGGTGGAGCGGTCCATGTCCACGTCTTCCCAGCGCGCCCCCGCCCGGAACCACCCCTGTTCCAACGCCTCCTGGTAGAAAGGCGTGCCCGGATAGGGTGCGGCGATGTGGAACAGGGCCAGGTCGAGGGGCAGCTTCCTGGCCAACTCGATGGTCTGCCGCACCGTCTCCTCGGTCTCGCCGGGCAGACCGACGATGAAATAACCGTAGTTCCTGATCCCCGCCGCTTTGGCCCAGCCCAGCGTCTGCGCCGCCCGCTCCGGCCGGTAGCCCTTGCGCACGCGGCGCAATATCCCCTCGTCCGCCGACTCGATGCCCCAGGCGATCATCCAGCAGCCGGCCCGGGCCATCAGCCGCAGCATCTCCTCGTCCACGAAATCGACGCGGCTGTTGCAGGTCCAGCGGAAATCGAGCTGCTCCTGCAGCATCAGCTCGCAGATGCCCATCACGTGATTCCGGTCCACGGTGAACAAGTCGGCGTACATGTGCACGTCGCGCAGCCCCAGATCCCGCAGCAGCCGCAGCTCGGCGACCACGTTCTGCGGCGAGCGGACGCGCACCGTGCGGCCGTAGCTGACGTGTTTGATGCAGAAGAGGCAGTTGGCCGGGCAGCCGCGGCTGGTGACGACGAAGCTGTAGGGCCCCTTGACCATCGGCGCCCGGTAGCGCTCCAGCGGCAACAGGTCGTGGCAGGGCAGGGGCAGGTCGTCCAGGTTCTTGATGAAGGGGCGATCGGGGTTGATGACGATCTCGTTGCCGTTGCGCCAGGCCAGGCCTTTGATTGCGGATTGCGGATTGCGGATTGCGGATTGGGTATCCTCCCGCATCCAGGCCGGCTGCCACTCGGGGTCCGCCTCCTTGAAAAGTTTCTCCCACCTCTGAGTTCCCCCGAGTTCCCCCGAGTTCCCCTGAGTTTCCCCCTTTGAACTTTGAGCTTTGAGCTTTGCGCTTTGCGATAGCGTCTCGATCAACTCCACCAGTGTCAGCTCTGGCTCGCCGCGCAGGACGAAGTCCAGGCTGGGGTAAGAGGCCATCGTCTCGCGGGTCAAGGGAGTGACGTGGGTGCCGAAAGCGATGGTGCGGGCGCCGAGGGAGCGGGCCAGGAAGGTGCCGTACATGTCGTTCTGCAGCGTGGGGGCGGTCACCTGGGTGACGTAGGTGCGGGGGCGCTTCTCCCGCAGCAGCGTTTCGAACTGCGGCCAGCTCATGCGCTCGGCGATGGCGTCCACGATCTCCACGGAATAATCGGGAGCCAGCAGCGCGGCCATCTGGGCCAGCGACACCTGGGGCCAGATCATGCCCTCCCGGCTGCGACGGCCCACGCGATGCTGGGAGCGGATCCAGATGGCGCCGTCGGGCGCCGGTGGGTTGACCAGAAGGACGTCAACGGTGCTCAGCGGTCACCTCCCAAATCCCTGTGTACGTCCGCCTCGCGCTGGCTTAGCTCTTCCAGCACGCGCATGACGACCCAGAAGACGGCCAGTTGCAACCCCACCAGGAAGAGCATGGCCCCACCCAGCAGGTAGAGCCACAGCCGGGAGACCGGCCAGCCGCTGAGCCCCAGGATCATGCAGATGAGGCCCAGGACGCCGCCGCCGGCCATGGTCAGCAACCCCAGCCAGCCGAAGTGGTGGTCCAGGGAGGGCTCAAGCAGCGGCCGGCCAAACAGCCCCTGGCGCACGGGCCGTTTATGGAAAAGGGAGACCAGGTAGTTGAAGGTTGCGCCTAGGGCGAAGATGCTCACCCCGGTGACGGCCAGCACCTGGGCGGCGAAGAAGGCCCCGACCCCCCATGGCCCCAAGGTGGTCACTCCCCGCAAGCGCAAGGTCAGCATGGCCAGGCCGATCAGCCCGGCCAGCCCGAGGCAGCCCAGGCCCACCAGGCCCAGGGGCCGCACGGGGTTGTAGCACAGCGCCGTCCAGATGATGGAATTGAGGAAGCGGGTGCCGTCGCGCACCACGCTCAGCTTGGAGTGGCCCACGCGCTCGCGGTAGGGGATGGGCACCTCGACCATCTTGAGGTTCTCGTGGATAGCCCGCGTGCTCATCACCGGCGTGAAGTTCAAGCCATCGGGCAGGGGGTAGAGCCGGGGGAGCGTTTCCCGCCGGATCACGCGCATGCCGCTGGCCGGGTCCACCACGCGGTGATTGCCCAGTAAGGTGACCAGACTGGACCACAACAGGTTGCCCACGCGGCGCATCATGGGCATCTCGCTCTCGGCGCCCGAGCGACGCGAGCCGATCACCAGGTCGGCTTCCTGTTCCAATGCCGCCCGGCACAGTTGGGGGAAATGCTCCGGCGGGTAGGTGCCGTCGGCGTCGAGGAAGCCCAGCCACTCGCCGCCGGCCAGGGCAAAGCCGGTCTTGAGCGCCGCGCCATAGCCGCTGTTCCGCTCGTGGCAGACCAGGGTGACGCTATCGTAGCGGCGGGTGATCGCCGCCGTGCCGTCGCAGGAGCCGTCGTCAACCACAATGAGCTCGAGGCCCATGCCGATGGCGGCCAGCGGCTCCCGCACGGCCAGCACCCGCTCCACGATGGCGGCGATGCCGTCCTCTTCGTTGTAGGCTGGGATCACCACCGACAACGTGACCGGATTGTGGATTGCGGATGGTTCGACTTTGCTCACCACAGGTTGCGGATTGCGGATTGCGAACTTCTCGGTCATCGTCTCATCACCGCCCCCGCTCCCCCTGGGGGAGGGCCGGGCTGAGTCTCATTCTCCCTCTCCCCGCGGGAGAGGGCCGGGGGAAGTTCATTCTCCCTCTCCCCCTGGGAGAGGGCCGGGGTGAGGGCATCCCAAATCCTGGCGATCACCCCTTCAGTCTCTTGCAGGATCTCCAAGTTGGTGAATCTCAACACGCGCATGCCTCGTGACTCCAAGTATCGCGTCCTGGCCGTGTCCCTGGCCATCGCATCTGGCGAGGTGTGCTGTCCTCCGTCGGCTTCGACAGCCAGTTTGTGCTCATGACAGTAGAAGTCCAGGATGTAAGGTCCGTGCTGATGCTGGCGACGGAACTTTGCTCCGGCAACCTGCCGGTTGCGCAGGAGTCGCCACAGCAAGCGTTCGACGTCGGTACTTGACTGGCGGAGTTGGCGACAGCGGTCGAGGAGGGTGACCCGGGTTTGGTCACCATGGTAGGTGGTGGTCATGCCCCTCACCCTAACCCTCTCCCAGGGGGAGAGGGGACGATTGCCCTCACCCTGGCCCTCTCCCAGAGGGAGAGGGGATGGGCCCTCTGCCAGGGGGAGAGGGGATGGTGTTTCCCAAAGATTCTCTCGATTCCCTCAGAAGTACACTGTTCCTCGTGGTGATGTCGCCGGCCCTTCAATTCGTTTCACCACCTTCGCCGGCACTCCCGCCACCACAGTGTGCGGCGGCACGTCCTCCGCGACGACCGCTCCGGCGCCCACCACGGCGCCCTTGCCTACCCGCACGCCGTCGAGGATGATGGCCCCGGCGCCGATCCAGGCATTGTCTTCGATGATGATCCCCTGGGCCGTGATCCCCTGTTCGATGATGGGCCGCGTCGGGTCGTCGTAGACGTGATCCACGGCCAGCATCTGTACCAGCGGGGCGGTGTAGACGTTGTCGCCAATGGTGATGCCACCCTGGCCGCGCAGCACGTTGTACTCGCTGATCAAACAGTGGCGACCGATTTTGATGCCCGAATGGGGGATGCCCCGGAAGTTGTAGACGTGCAGCTCGGCGCCGTGCATGACGAAGGTGCCCGCGCCGATCTCGATGCCATTGGGGCAGGCGTGAAGATAGACGCCATGGTCTATGTACACGCCTCGGCCCAGCCAAATATGGCTGGCAAAGCGCAGCCGCACGCCGTTTTCGATGGCCGCCACGCCGTCCATGCGCAGAATCAGGCGGTAGAGAAGCGCTCGCAGCCCGATGCCCAGTACTGTGGGCACCCAGCCCACCAGGGCGAAGAGGAGTTGCTCGGCGACGTAGCGGGCCGGGCTGGCTGCCTGGCGGCCGATGTACAGCCGCAGGTTGGCCCATGTGCCGCCCGGGGCTCGCATGCGGCCAGGCGGCCGCATGGCATTCGACTGTCCAATCACCTCGCTCACCGCATGGCTATCCGCCATCAGCTCTTGGCCACGATCACCACGCCCAGCACCACAACGGCCATGCCCAGCCAGCACAGGGGCGGGATGCGTTCACCGAGAAACAGCCACGACACCAGGGGGATGAGCACGTACATGGAAGCCAGCATGAGGTAGGCATAGCTCAGGTCGAGTCGGGACCCTCACCCTACCCTCTCCCAAGGGGAGAGGGACAGATGTCTGCCTTGCACTCCTGCTCCCTTGCACTCCTGCTCCCTTGCACTCCTGCTCCCTTGCACTCCTGCTCCCTTGCTCCCTTGCTCCCCTGCGCCTCTGCTCCCCCGCCCCTCCGCCCCCTGCTCCTGCCCGCGCTCCGCCCTCCCGGCTTGACAATAAAAGCCGGGATCCGCAGCACCTCATGGGGGACCTTCCGGAGCAGAGGCTACGACAGAAAGTCCCTTGTCTGGCCGATGGCTGATAGCTTATGGCTTGCCATCCGCTATCGGCTATCAGCTATCGGCTTGCCCGCTATCCGCCGCCCTTGCCCTCGCGTGCGCCGCGGCCGTTTGCACTCCCTTTCGATCACAGGCACCCGTTCCAGGTCCGCCACGGGCACTTCGGCACGGTTGGCCTCGCCCAGAAAGCGGATCAGCACCCGCACCCGTTCCAC
>JACNHM010000207.1 GCA_014383605.1 Chloroflexota bacterium | reverse complement strand
ACATCAGTGTCCTGTTGATCGCTATGTTCAAACGTCTGGATCTGGCAGTCATCTTTTGTTTCTCTTATGGACCTTCTTGAGAGTTCGTAGAGGTGGCTCCCAGCCGCCGGCAAGATGTCGGCTCTCCGAGTCTTTCAGACCGGCTCATTCTTCTATGCCTGGTAGTGCACCCAGCGGTTCTTGAACAGGAAATTGACTGCCGTCACAACCCCGACCAGGAGCACCAACATGCAGGCCAATCCCGAGGCGAATCCCATGCGTTGAAACGTGAAGGCGTTCTGGTAGACGTAATAGGCCAGGGTGGCCGAACCGTACAGCGGCTTGCCCTGGGTCATGGCGTAGGTCACCTCGAAGGTGCGGAACGCTTCGATGACCGAGTTGACGATGATGAAGAAGCTCACCGGCGACAGCAGGGGCAGGGTGATGCGGAAGAAGGACTGGCGGCTGGTGGCACCATCCACCAGCGCTGCTTCGTACAGGCTCCTGGGGATGGCCTGCAGTCCGGCCAGGAAGACGAGCATCTGGAACCCGGCCGCCTTCCAGACGGAGACGATGATCAGAACCAACAGGGAGTAGGGCCTTTCGGCCAGCCAGGCGATGGGATCGGTGACGTGGAAGACGATCTTCAGGACATAATTGAGGATTCCGAAGCGGGTGGCGAAAATCCAGTTCCAGACCATGGCCACGGCCACCATGGAGGTGATGTAGGGCATGAAATAGAGGCCGCGGAAGAAAGAGATGCCGGGCACCTTCTGGTAGATCAGGAGCGCCAGGAACAGAGCACCGATCACCACGCCGGGCACGTAGAGGCCGACGAAGACAAAGGTGTTCCTGACCACGAGCCAGAATTGGGCAGAGCCGAACATCTCCCGGTAGTTGCCCAGCCCGAACCAGTAGGGCGGCGCCGGCATCTGCCAGCGCCGGAAGCTGTTCACCAGAACGGAGATAATGGGATAATAGCGAAAGGCAACCAGCCCGATGACCATGGGCAGGATGAAGAGATAGGGTGTGATCCTTCTGTAGCGCATAGCAGCCTTCCGAGCAGATGGAGAGGGGGGGCAGGTGCAGATGGAGATAGAGCTAGAGGAGATAGAGATAGAGCTTGTGCTGGCCTCTCTATCTCTATCTCTTTTCTCTATCTCAATCTGTCTTAGGGCTCGGGATAGAAGCGGGTCAGGACCTCGTTGGCGGACTTGGTGGCCTCGGCGATGGCCGTCTCCAGATCCACCGCGCCGTTGTAGGCCTGATCCAGCCAGGCTTCCAGCCCTGCTCCACCCGTATAGCCACGCCACTCGCCCCAGCCAGGGGTGAAGGAGTTGGGGCCCAGGTTCTCGCCCCACTCCAGGAGGAAGCCCTTGTTGTCGGGCTGCTGATCCTTTTCCAGGAACTCCTCCGAGAGCGCCGTGGCCTTGAGGATGGGCACCTTGCCGCCCTTGAAGGATGACGTTGGCCGGCCAGGTCCGGTCAGGTATTTGATGTAGTTCCAGACCTCGTCGGGATGCTCCGTGGTGGGGGACATGGCGATGTTATCGGGCCAGCCGTAGGCCGTGTCCTTCACCCAATGCGGGCCTTGTGGTATCGGTGCGATGCCCCATTGGAAGGAATCGCCAGCCACGTTGCGGGTGTTCTCGATGTTCCACGACCCGTCCACCCACATGGCCGCCATCCCCTGGGGGAAGATGTCCTGCTGGCGGATGCCCTCCATCTCCTTGGGCATGGGCGCCACGCCATGCTCGTGGATCAGGCTGTTCAGGAACGCCAGGGCCTCGATGGCGTTGTCGTCCGGCTCTAAGCGGGTCTTGGCGGCGTTCAGGAAACGACCGTTGTTCTGGTAGATCCAGGACTCGGTTTGGGCGTAGCGTCCATAGAACCAGAAACCGTACTGGTCAATGGTGCCATCGCTGTCTTTGTCTACGGTCAGTTTCTTGGCCGCATCCAGGAAGTTGTCCCAGGTCCAGCCCACACCGGGATAGTCCAGCCCGGCCTCGTCGAAAGCGTCCTTGTTGTAGTAGAGCACCGTGCACACCCAGGCGAAGGGCATGGCCACCATGTCGCCCTTCTCCTTATCCGGATAGCGCACGGCACTGAAGATGCCGCTGAAGTAATCGTCGGGGTTGATGTCTGTGTCAATGTAGGGCTGGATGCTGCCCAGGAGGTTCTTGGCGGCATACTCGTCCACGAAGCCCGAGCTCATGTTGAACACGTCGGGCATCTCCCCGGCTGCGGCCAAGGCGCTCATCTTGGGCCAGTACTCGTCGGGAACCAGCGCCTCGAACTCGATGGTGGCGTGGGGGTTCATGCTTGTGTACTCGTTGATGATGCTCATCTCGAGTTCTTCCAGGTCGGGGTCCCACATGAAGTACTTCAGGGTCACCGGCTCTGGGGCCACCTCTTCTGGCTCAGGGGGTGACTCGGCGGGTGGGGGAGCAACTGGTGGTGCGCAGGCGGCGAGCAGCAGCGCCAGCACTAATGTCAGAACAAATAGCCTTTTCACTTTTTCACTCCTTCCTTAGAGAGAGAGACTTCTGGGGCGAGAGAGGTTCTCGCCGGACGGGGTGTGCAGAGGTATGGTTTATGGCCGCGGCATCCCTCCTTTCTCCGCTGAGGCTCCTGCCGTGCAGGAGTGTGGAAAACGGTCTCGCCGGGGCTTCTCCTGGTTCGCACTATGGCAGAAGTGACACGTGGGGCAGGCTTTCGAGCCTGCCGAGCAGCCTGGAAAGGCTGCTCCACGTGCGGCTTCTGCCCCAATGCCCTGGTTCATTGCTGAGAACGGCGAGGCAAATGACGGCTGATCTATTATACCGGATTCGCCTGCCTTGTCAAAGTCGGGGCTTCCACTTTCCGCCGATAGGCGTCCATCTCTACCACCGCCCCGCCCTGCAGGCGCGACTGCTCGGCGGCGAAGGCCAGCAGATGGCTCTCCAGGGAGGCGCGAGCGGAGGTGAGCGGGTCAGCCTGCCCCTGGCGCACCGTGCGCACGAAAGCGGCCAGCAAGGCCGCGTCGCCGCCGCCATGCCCGCGCAGCGTCCCCGGCGGAGCGATGGTCTCCATCTGGCCGGTGCGGTGATCGTGCAGGGTGATCTGGAAGCCCATCATGGCGAACTTGCCGCGCAGCGTGGCCCGCGTGCCGTCGTAGCGCATGGTGCGCGCCTCTTCGTCCGCGTGACCGTGCATGGTGAGCACACCCGTGATTCCGCTCTCGAATTCCATGTTCACCGTCTGGTGATCCACCACGTCGTTGTCGCAGCGGTAGACACAGCGGCCATAAGGGCCGCTCTGCAGGGCCTGCAGCCGCGCCGCGGGGCTGCTGTCCTCGGAGATGGCGGAAATGGGCCAGCCCCGGTAGTCGAGCAGTCCATCCAACGGCGGGATCAAGCGACGGGTCAACTCGACGATCCGACGGTGGTCGAGGTAGAGGCTGGCCGCCAGCCGCTGCGCTGGCGAGCGGGCCTGCCGGGCCGCCTGCATCAGCGGGATGATCTCCAGATAGAGCCGTGGCGCGTGCCAGGGACAGGTGTCCTCGTGCGGGCAGCCATCTGTGCAGCGTTCGGGCGCTCCGGGCGGCGCGTTCTCGGCCCGGTAGTGGCTGAGCGAGCCGAAGGAGCTGAGCCGCCGCACCGGGCCCAGGTTCCAGAAGAGGATGTCCAGGTCGTGGCAGCACTTGGCCAGGATCATGGGGCTGGCCGTCTGGCTGTGGCGCCAATTGCCCCGCACGTAGGAGTGGGCCATGTGCCAGTAGGCGACGTTTTCGCGATGCTCGACGGTGATGACGTCGCCCAGGCGGCCGGAGGTGACGATCTCGTGCACTTTGGTGAAGAAATCCGTGGTGCGCAGCACGTGGCAGATCATCAGGATGCGGCCGGTGCGCTCGGCCGTCTGCACCAGCCGCAGGCAATCCGGCAGCGTGGTGGCCATGGGCTTTTCCAGCAGGACGTCGTAGCCGGCTTCCAGTGCGGCGGCCGCCGGGCCGACGTGGAGGTGATCCAGCGTGCAGACCAGCGCAGCCTCGGCCATCGGCGGCTGAGCGAGCAGCTCTTCCCAGGTGTGGAACTGCCGCTGCGGGGGGATGTGGTGAGCCTGGGCGAAGCGGGCCCGCCGCGCTGCCTGCGGCTCGGCCACGGCCACGAAGCGCAGGTCGTCGGGATGCTGCAAAGCGTAGGGGCCGTAGGCTTCGGTGCCGCGCTGCCCGGCGCCGATCATGATCGCTTCTACAGGTCGGGACACGGCTTGTCCTCCCAGTGGTCTCAGAACCGCCCCTGCGTCCTGTGAGCGTCCAAGACGGACACAAGGGGCTGGGCTATCCCCCATTCAACTCGTCCAGCAAGGCCAGAAGCTCCTCGTTGGGCGGGATGTCGCTCATGGAATGGCCGTAATGGACATCACGTGCTGTGCCCTGCTTGTCCACGAGCACTTGCGCGGGCATGCGGCCCAGTTTGAAGAGCTTGACCTCCTGACCGTACAGCTTGAGCACGCTGTTCTTGGGGTCGGGCAGGCCGACGAAAGGCAGGTTCTCTTGCGTCCAGTAACGCTCAAAGGCCTCCGCGTCTTCCGGACCGACGACCACGATCTCAGCGTCTCGTGCCACGAACTCCCCGTAGTCTTGGCGCAACTGCGCCATGTGCCGGCGGCAGAACGGTCAGGCGAAGCCGCGGTTGAACACCAGGAAAACGTGTTTCTCGCCGCCGAAGTCCGAAAGGCTCACTGCCCGCCCTCGGAAATCATCGAGGGTGAAGCCCGGAGCCGGTGTGTTGATCTGTACTCTCTTGGCCATGTCCTCTCCTCTCGTGTTCTACGGAAGCCTGTCCAGAAAAGCGGTCACCGCCTGCAGGAACGGCTGCGGGCACGCCTCCTGGGGCACGTGGCCGCAGTTGGGGATCACCACCAATTCACCGTTGGGCAGCTCGCCGGCCATGCTGCGTGATCACCCGTGGTCAGGCCAGGTTGGTGACGTTGTGGTATTCTTGACAGGGGCGCGCCATTTGTGTATCATGTGCCGGGTTCACCACCATCATACCATATCTCTCGTCTTCACGCTAGCGAGCTATGATCCTTTTGGCCATCGAGGATGACCCGTGCGCCATCGTTGTCTGTTTGACCTGAGGGAGGCCAGGCTGCCGACCACCATCGGCGCTAAGGCCAGCAACCTGCGGTTCCTGATCAAGAAGGGATTCCGGACGCCGGTCACGTTCGTCTGCACCTGGGATGCTTATGAACGATATCGGGAATGAGGCAGTTGTACTGCCGTCGTCGGGAGTGCAACTCCCTCTCAACGAAGCCCCGCGCTCTGACCGGGCTTCCTCCTGTTGCAGCACTGGCCCGATTGTGCTATACTCCTCTGCGAGAGCCGCGTGCGCTCTTGGTGTACGCCCCCCGAAACAGGCGCTGTCCGTTTTCACGCCGATCCAGAAAAAAGAGCAACCTGGAGGTGAGAGATATGAGCATCAGAGACAGGAGAGTTCGTCGTCGTTTCTCGTTAGCGTCGGTAGCAGTTGTTCTTCTGTTGTGTCTGTCATTCGTTTCGTCTGTTGCGGAGAGCAGCCCGGTGACTCAGCAGGGTTCTGTGCCTTGTCTGAGCACCAGTGACACGTTGGAAGACCTGGTCTATTGCTTCTACGACTACGTGCCTGACCGTTATAGCAAGGATGGCCGGGATGGTTTCGATGTGCCCACGCCAGAGGAACTGATGCAATGGCGTGAAGTGGTAGAGCGAATGATGGATGGCGAATGTGAGACCATTGACTTGAGCGCCTACGACTGGGGCGGCGATTTCACGGTCACCACGTTTGCCGATGTCGAGGTTGGCAGCAGCTACTGCATCTTGATGGAGACCAGGTACGAAACCTATCCCGATCCGGCGGGGCCTCGCCTGGCCCATGGGTGGGGCACGTTCATCTACAACCCGGTCCCTCTGCGGGAACTCAGCATCGGTGCGCCGCACGTCAAATACGAGGCCTGGACCGACCGCGAGGCTGCTGGCATTTTCAAGCGCACCCAGAGCCGCACGCTCCTGATGAACGGTGCGCATCGCTATGCCAGTGACGTGGACAGCGGGTGCCAGGCCAGCCCGACGGCAAACGGTCCGACGCTGCGCACGACACGGAGCACATGTTCTACGCCACCGTGGCGGAGCTGATGGAGTACTACGAGAGCCTCGGCACTGCATTCTATCACTTGCAGTTTCATGGCATGGGCAGTTCAAGCTGCCCTGGGGTGGACGTCTATCTGACTCACGGCGCGGCCACAGCGCCCGTTGCGGGCGATAG
>JACNHM010000493.1 GCA_014383605.1 Chloroflexota bacterium | reverse complement strand
GGAGTAGTTCTGAGTTGCCGCATAACCTGGTCTGGCCGCCGGCCCCAGGTTGCTGTGAACAGCGAAAACTTGCCGGGCGTGCCGGCCATAGAGTGCCGCATCCGCGATGAAGGCTTCACCAGTTGCATCGTCCGCGTGGCGCAGATTCATGCCACTTTTCCCGCTCGTGGCGGATCTTAGTGCAGCGTGGCGTAAATGCGTTCCGGGTTTCTTGGCTCACGGCGGACCTTAGTCCGCCGCCTGCATGGCCTTCTAACGGCCCCCATGGCGCTGGACTAAGGTCCAGCGCGAGCCAATGAAAGATGAATTGACATCAACACGAAAGAGGGTGACCACCGAACAGCGGAAAGCCCGGAATCTTCACTTTCCGCTTCTTCCGCTGTTCCGCTGACAGGTAGCCCGTAGGGGCAAGGACGCCTCTTGATAACCCGGCGACGATCGAACACTCCTCATTCCTCATTCCGCAATCCGCAATCCGAACCGCGCTGAAGGGCGTTTGACAGTTTCACCGTTTCATGCTATCATCCCCACCAACGCGAGAGCAGGAGCTAAGACGATGTCCAGCCGCCTTTCTGTGAAGAAAACACCCCTGACTGCTGGCCCGATGCTGCGGGCCCAGGCGGACGCGCTCATCCTCCGGCTGTCCATCCATCACCACAGACCATAGGGTCAATACGGTTTAGTTAAGAGGGAGTTGCACTCCCGACGACGGCAGTACAACTGCCTCAGAACCCTTATCTGAACCGCATTGACCATAGGATGAGGCCCAACGCGCCATCGGGGGCGCAACCTGCTGCCGGGCCTCATCCTCCAAGACTGGTCAACCGACCGGTCTTTTTTCGTTAGGAGGACATCAGTGACCGACCCACACTCCCTGCGAGGGCATCTCCCTCACGGCGTGCAGGACCTCTTCCAGGGCGAAGCAGCCCACCGGCGCCGCGCCGAGGCCACGCTGCGCGACCTCTTCTCACACTGGGCCTATCACGAGTTGATACCGCCCACCTTCGAGTACGACGACAATCTCACCGTGGGCGCCGGCGCCGACCTGCGTCAGGCCATGTACCGCTTCTTCGACCGCCAAGGGCACACGCTGGCGCTGCGCGCCGATTTCACCACCCAGGTAGCCCGCATGGCCGCCACCAAGCTGTTCGAACAGCCGCTGCCCCTGCGCTGCTGCTACGTCGGCAGCGTCTTCCGCCACGAAGAGCCCCAGGTCGGCCGCCAGCGGGAGTTCACCCAGTGCGGCGTGGAGCTCATCGGGGCCAGCACCCCCGCCGCCGACGCCGAGGTGGTGGCCCTGGCCGTGGCCGCCCTGGAAGCGCTGGAACTGAGCGACTTCCAGATCAACCTGGGTCAGATGGCCCTCTTTCGGGCGCTGACCGCCGATCTCCCGCCGGACGACCTGGCCCGCATCCGCCAGGCCACCGACCAGCGCAATGCCGCCCGCCTGGCCAAGGCGCTGGACAGAGCCCGCGTGACCGGCCAACAACGGGCGCTACTCGCCAGCCTGCCCGACCTGATCGGCGGCCCGGAGATCTTGCAGCAAGCGCAAACCTTCGGCGGCGCAGTGGCGGAGGCCGCCGACTCCCTGGCCCAGGTCTACCGGCTGCTGGAGGCCTACGGCGTGGCTGACCGCATCATCCTCGACCTGGGCGAGGTGCGCGGCATGGACTACTACACCGGCATCACCTTCCGCGGCGTGGCCCCCGGTCTGGGCTGGCCGCTCCTCAGCGGCGGGCGCTACGACGAGCTCATCGGCCAGTTCGGGCGGCCCCTGGCCGCCGTCGGCTTCGGTTTGGGGATCGAGCGGGTGCTGCTGGCGCAGGCGCAACAGGCTCAAACCGCTCCTTCGCTGGCTCCTCACCTGGTGGTGCACGGCTGCGACCATCCCGCCTGCCTGGCTCTGGTCCAACGCTTGCGCCAGGAAGAGTACCGCATGGAGATGGACGTGCTGGGCCGCCAGGGGGCAGACTTGCTGGCCCACGCCCACCGTCAGGGAGCACGCTATGTCCTGCGCTGTCAGGGCGATGGCCGTACGTGGCTTCTGAGCGACGAGAAGGGCGAACGAGCACTCACTGCCGCCCAGTTGACAGAGGAGATGAGGACGTGGAACGACTGACCGTAGCTCTGCCCAAAGGCCGCCTGCTGGAACCCAGCGTGGCCCTCTTCCAGCGCTTGGGCTACGACTGCGCGGTCGGCAACAACAACTCCCGCCAACTGCTGGCCGACGAGCCGGAAGCCGACCCCAGTAGATCAGGAAAGCGCGCCGCCGGCGGGCCCGTCCGCTGTCCTTCCGCCGGACTTGACAGTCCAGCGGGAGCAGGCAGTGGGCCACTGAATCTGCGCTTCCTGCTGGCCAAAGCTGCCGATGTGCCTGTTTACGTCGAGTACGGCGCGGCTGACCTGGGTATCGCCGGCCTGGACATCCTGCGCGAGAGCGGCCGCGACGTGTACGAGCCGCTGCAGCTCGACTTCGGCCACTGCCGGCTGGTGCTGGCCGGAGCGCCCCACCAGCAGGGTCGCGACTTCCGGCTGGTCAGCAGCGTGCGCGTGGCCACCAAGTATCCCCGCCTGGCGCGGGCCTACTTCCTGCAGCGGGGCATCTCCGCCGAGATCATCCCCCTCACCGGCTCCATCGAGTTGGCCCCTCGCGTCGGCCTGGCCGACCTGCTGGTGGACGTGGTGCAAACGGGTCGCACGCTGCGGGAGAACGGCCTGGTGGAGCTGGCGGAGATCATGACATGCCAGGCCACGGTGATCGTCAACCGCGTCGCCCACCGCCTGCGGCTGGCCGAGATCCGCCACCTGCTGGCGGCCATTGAGCTGAGCATGGGAGATGAGGAGCAAGGGGGCAGGGGAGCAGAGGGGCAAGGGAGCAGAGGAAACAAGGAGCGGGGAAGCAATGGGTGAAGGCATTCGTCTTGTCGAGGGAGTGGCGGCGGGCCGGGAGCACATCGCCCGGCTGCGGGGCAGGATCGAGCCGCCGGTGACCCCAGCCATGCGCGCCCGGCTGCGGGAGATCTTCGAGCGGGAGCTCTCCCCCCAGGAGGCCGTGGCCCAGATCGTGACCGACGTGCGTCGTCATGGCGACGCCGCCCTGCGCGACTACACCCGCCGCATTGACGGCGTGACACTGGACACCTTCACTGCCGACACTGAGGCCATCGAAGCCGCCTACCAGGCCACGCCTGCCCCGCTGCGGGACGCGTTGCACCTGGCCGCCGGCCGCATCCGCGTCTTCCACGAACGAGAGCCCCGCGGCTCCTGGCTGCAATGGGACGACGAGGGCGGCGCGCTGGGCCAAACGCTCCGCCCGCTGCACCGGGTGGGCGTCTACGTCCCTGGCGGCCGCGCCGCCTACCCCTCGTCGCTGCTGATGACGGTCATCCCGGCGCAGGTGGCGGGCGTGGAGGAGATCGTCGTCACCACGCCACCGATGGTCCGACAGTTAAACTCTCGGACAGCGAGCAACGGCACGCCGGTCATCCTGGCCGCGGCGCGGGTGATCGGTCTGAAGCAAGTGTTCCTGCTGGGCGGAGCGCAGGCGGTCGCCGCTCTGGCCTATGGCACCCAGAGCGTGGCCCGCGTGGACAAAATCGTCGGCGCTGGCGGGCTTTTCGTCACCCTGGCCAAGAGACTGGTCTACGGCGACGTGGGCATTGATGGCCTCTACGGCCCCACCGAGACGCTGCTCATCGCCGACGAGGCGGCCAATCCAGTGCTGGCCGCTGCTGACCTGCTGGCCCAGGCCGAACATGACCCCCTGGCCACAGCGCTGCTGATCACCCCCTCGCCGCAACTGGCGGAGGCTGTTCAGCGAGAGGTTGGCCGCCAACTTTCCCTGCTGGAGCGCGCCGAGTTCATCGCCGCCGCGCTGCACGGGCAAGGAGCTATCATCGTTGTCGCCGATTTGAACGAAGCCTTGGCCCTGGCTAACGAGTACGCGCCGGAGCACCTCTGCCTGCTGGTGGCCGATCCCTGGCCGCTGGTGGGGCGGGTGCGCAACGCCGGCGGCATCTTCGTCGGCGAGCAGGCATCGGAGGCTCTGGGCGATTATATCGTCGGCCCCAGCCACGTCATGCCCACCGGCGGCACAGCCCGCTTCGGGTCGCCGCTGCACGTGCGTGATTTCCTCAAGGTGACCAGCATCTTCGCCCCCGGAGAGACGACGGCCCGGCGGCTGGCTCCGGCCGCGCAGACCATCGCCCGCGCCGAGGGGCTCACCGCTCACGCCGCGGCCATAGCCGCCAGGAGGCAGGGGAGCGGAGGAGCTGAGGAGCAGGGGAGCAAGGAAGCAGAGGAGCAAGGGAGCAGGGGAGACAAGGGAACTGCTTCTCCGCACCCCAGCACCTCCGCACCTCCGCACCGCTGCACCCCTGCACTGATCCGGTCGCACATCAAGGAGATCGAGCCTTACGAGCCGCCCGACCTGGAGGCCGTAGCCGCCCGCGCTGGCGTGCCGGTGAAGCACCTGATCCGCCTGGACGCCAACGAGAACCCCTTCGGCCCCTCGCCCCGCGTGGCCCAGGCCCTGGCCGAGTTCGCCGACTACGGGTTCTATCCGGACTACCGGCCGCTGCGGGAGGCGGTGGCATGTTATGCCGGCGTCACACCGGAGCACGTCGTCCTGGGCAACGGCTCCGACGAGTTGATTGACCTGGTACTGCGCCTTTGCCTGGAGCCAGGTCAGGGGCTGATCATCTGCCCGCCGGCCTTCAGCATGTACCGCTTCTTCGCCAGACTGGGCCGTCACCCGGTATGGGAGATTCCCCGCGGCGACGATTTTTCAGTGGATGCGACGGCCATCGAAACGCTGGCGCGCCAGAGCGAGGGCCAAGCGCAGCCACGGCTCCTGTTCCTCACCTCGCCCGGCAACCCCGATGGGCAGATCATCCCGCTCGACACGGTGCTGCGCTTGCTGCGCCTGCCGTGGGTGATCGTCGTGGACGAGGCCTACGTCGAGTTCGGCGGGCCGAGCGTCCTGCCACTACTGGCCGAACACGACAACCTGATCATCCTGCGCACCTTCAGCAAGTGGGCTGGGTTGGCCGGACTGCGGCTGGGCTACGCCCTGCTGGCGCCGCAGTTGGCTGCCCACATGGAGCGCACCCGCGCCCCCTACAACGTCAATTCGGCCGCCATGGTGGCGGCATTGGCCACCCTGGAGAACCTGAAGAGCGTACAGGCCAACGTGGCCCGCCTGATCGCCGAGCGGGAGCGGCTGCAGGCGGCGCTGGCGGCGATCTCCTGGCTGGAGCCGCTGCCCAGCCAGGCCAACTTCATCCTCTGCCGCCTGCATGGTCGTACCGGCGGGGAAGTAGCCGGGGAACTGGCGCAGCGAGGCATCCTGGTGCGCAGCTTCTCCGAGCACCGCCTGGCGGGATATGTGCGCATCGCCGTCGGCCGGCCGGAGCAGAACGAGGCGCTGTTGAAAACATTGCCAGAGCTATGACGACGAAGGACGAATGCGGGTCTGGGCCGCACGAAGCGGGGCGAGCACGCCTCGTGATAACCCAGCGATGATCGAACACTCCGCATTCCGCAATGGATTGCTTCGTCATTCGTCTGAGGCAAGGGGGAAATGATGCACGAGAGCAAGCGGGAAGCACAAGCAACTCGCAGGACGAAGGAGACCGAGGTCCAGGTGACGCTGGCGCTGGACGGCCAGGGGCGCTTCCAGGTGGACACCGGCCTGGGATTCCTCGACCACATGCTGGCCCAGTTCGCCGCCCACGGCCTGTTTGATCTGCAGGTACGAGCCAAAGGCGACCTGCAGGTGGACGAGCACCACACCGTCGAGGACGTGGCCATCGCCCTGGGGCAGGCGCTGGACCGGGCGCTGGGCGACCGGCGCGGCATCGCCCGCATGGCCCACGCCTACGTGCCCATGGACGAAGCGCTGGCCCGCGTCGTCGTGGACCTGAGCGGGCGGCCCTACGCCGTTGTGGAGGCCGACTTCGTCACAGCGCGCCTGGGAGCGGTGAGCAGCGACCTGATCATCCACTTCCTGGAGACGCTGGCGATCCACGGGCGGATGAGCCTGCATGCCCAGGTGCTCTACGGGCGCAACGACCATCACAAGGCCGAGGCGCTGTTCAAAGCCCTGGGCCGGGCGCTGGACGCCGCCAGCCGCCTTGACCCCCGCCGCGATACCATCCCCTCGACCAAAGGCCTCCTGTGACTTGCTGATTTACAGATTCAGTAGATCCAAAAAGCTCGCGGTGGACTGCCAAGTCCACCGCCTTTCTGCCGGACTTGGCAGTC
>JACNHM010000491.1 GCA_014383605.1 Chloroflexota bacterium | reverse complement strand
ACTACATGGCCCTCGAACAGCCAGCCCTCCTGCAGTCGCTGCGGGCTGCGCTCCGTAACCGCCCCTTCGTCTTCAGCCTGGTCATCTACCTGTGCACCTGGGTCTCCATGAACGTCGTCCAGGCCACCCTGCTCTTCTTCCTGAAGTATATCGTGCAGCGGGAAGCGCAGAGCGACCTGCTCATGGCCGCCATCTTCGTCACCGCCATTGTGGTGTTGCCCTTCTGGCAATGGGCCTCCCGCCGCTGGAGCAAGCGCTGGGCCTACGTCGCCGGCGTGGCCTTCTGGGCCGTCGTGCAGATCGTGCTCATCACCCTCAACGCCGCCTCCGGCCTGGGCCTCATCCTGACCCTCTGCGTGCTGGCCGGCATCGGCGTCGCCGCCGCCCACGTCCTGCCCTGGGCCATCATCCCCGACGCCATCGAATGGGGCGAGCTGCAGACCGGTGAGCGCCACGAGGGCATGTTCTACAGCCTGGTCACGCTGATGGAGAAGATCACCTCCTCCCTGGCCATCCCCCTGGTGCTCCTGCTGCTGGAGGTGACCGGCTACGTGCCCAACGCACCGCAGCAGCCTGCCAGTGCCCTGCTCGGCATTCGCATAGCCATCGGCCCCGTTCCGGCCCTGTTTTTGTCCTTTGGCATCCTTTTTGCTATACTCTACCCCCTCAGCCGCGAACGCTACGCCCAGGTCGTCCAAGAACTATCCGTGCGTCGAGAGCTGGCTCCCTCTCCCTCGCAGGGGGAGGGCTGGGGAGGGGGTGGAGATGGCGACATGCGTGGTCCCAATTGATGGCAATTGATGGCGAGGAATTGATGGCGAGGAGTTGCACTCCGCGCCCTTGCGCCCTTGCGCCCATGCCCAATTGATGGCGAGGAGTTGCACTCCGCGCCCTTGCGCCCTTGCGCCCATGCCCAATTGATGGCGAGGAGTTGCACTCCGCGCCCTTGCGCCCTTGCGCCCATGCCCAATTGATGGCGAGGAGTTGCACTCCGCGCCCTTGCGCCCTTGCGCCCATGCCCAATTGATGGCGAGGAGTTGCACTCCGAGCCTTTGTGACCATGCGACCAGTAGACCAGGAGACCACCAGACCAGGTAAGGAGATCACATGAGTTCCATCGAAGTCCCTCCCGTTCGCACTGCCCGCCAGCGCCGCACCTTTCTCACCTTTCCCTGGCGCATCTACCACAACGACCCCTTGTGGGTGCCGCCGCTGCTGCCGCAGCGTGCTGCGACCATAGACCCGGCCCGCGGCGTCTTCTTCCAGCGCGGCCAGGCCGAGTTCTTCGTCGCCTGGCGCGGCGGCCAGCCCGTGGGCACCATCTGCGCCGCCGAGGACCCGCCGACCAACGAGGGGGTGGGCCGTCGCGACTGCATGTTCGGCTTCTTCGAGTGCCTGGACGACGACGAGGTCGCCGCCGCCCTGTTTGCTGCCGCCCGTTCTTGGGCCCAGCAGCGCCACCTCGACGCGCTGTGGGGCCCCTTCAACCTGGACTACGAGGACAGCTACGGCCTGTTGATCGAGGGCCGCGACCGCCCGCCGGCCATCTTCTGCGGCCACACGCCGCCTTACTACCATGGCTTGTTGGAGCGTCAGGGCTTCCAGCCGGCGCGGGCCGATAACCTGGCCTTCGCCATTGACCTGGATGTGAACACGCCCGTCGCGCAGCGTCTCTTCCGCCTGGCCGATAAACTCCAGCAGCGGGGGCGCATCACCATCCGCGGCGCCGATCTGACCCAATGGGACGACGAGATTGACCGCATACATCGCTTGCTCAACGTCGCCCTGGCCCATCTTCCCGGCCACCTGGGCTGGCGCCGCGATGCTTTGGAGGCCATGCTCTTGCCCCTGCGCGATATCGTGGATCCCGAGCTGGTGCTCTTCGCCGAAATTGACGGCGAGGCTGTGGGCTGGTTCCCCGGCATCCCCAATCTCAACGAGGCCTTCATCCGCGCCAATGGTCTGCGCCGTCCCTGGGACTACGCGAAACTGTGGGTCCACATGCGCCGCCAGCCGCAGTGCCTGGCCGTCAAGAGCGTCCTGGTGCCGCCGGAGTATTGGGGCCGCGGCGTGGCCGTGCTGCTCTTCGCCGAGATGGGCCGGCGCGCCGCCGCCAAGGGCTACACGTGGCTCGACCTCTCCATCACCTCCGAGGACAATCCCAACACGCCCATCCTGGCCGAGCGCATGGGCGCCCGCATCTACAAACGCTACCGCGTCTACCGGAAGGGGATATGACCTGCCAGCCAATGCCCCACGCATCACGCATCGCGAACCACGCATCACCGATCACGCATCACGCTTTACGTTTTACGCATTGCGCATCCCGTTGACTTCCAGAACCCACGCCATGTCCATGTCTGACGAAACATCCACCCTGAGCTACGTCGCCGCCGTAAACGACTTCCACCAGGCCCGCCGTCGCGTCGCTTTGGAGGAGATCATGGCCCGCCTCACTGGCCGCTCGGCCGATCTCCTCTCCTACGAGGAGGTGCGCCAGAAGCTGCGCGCCCGGGAGGGGGCACGGCAGGAGCTGGCCGACATCCCCCTCGATGCCATCGTCGGCAGCGTGGGTCGCTACCGCGATTTCACGCGCAGCTTCCTGCCCCGGCTGCGTGGCGGCGAGCGCTGGGCGCGGGTCAAGATAGCGGTGACCGGCCTGACCGGCCTGCCGCCCATCAGAGTGTACCGCATTGGCGACGCCTATTTCGTGCAGGATGGTCACCACCGCGTCTCCGTGGCCCGCGAGATAGGCGCTACTCACATCCAGGCCTACGTGACCGAGGTGCACAGCAAAGTGCCCCTGTCGCCGGAGGTTCAGCCTGATGAGCTGATCCTGAAGGCGGAGTATGCCGAGTTCCTGGAGCGCGCCGGTCTGGACGAGCTTCGCCCCCAGGCCGACCTCAGCGTCACCGTGCCCGGGCAGTACCAGGTGCTGGAGGAGCACATCGAGGTGCATCGCTACTTCATGGGCCTGGAGCAGCAGCAGGAGATCCCCTACGAGGAGGCCGTTGCCCACTGGTACGACCAGGTCTACCTGCCGGTGGTGCAGGCCATCCAGGAGCGCGGCGTCCTGCGCGACTTCCCCGTTCGCACCGAGGCCGACCTCTACCTCTGGCTGGCCGAGCACCGCGCCGCGCTGCAGGAGGAATTAGGCTGGGAGATTCGGCCCGAGGCGGCGGCCGATGATCTGGCCGCCCGCTTCAGCACCGCGCCGCGCCGCATCGTGGCCCGCCTGCGGGAGCGGCTGCTGGACGCTGTGCTGCCCGACGAGCTGGCCGCCGGCCCCGCGCCGGGGCAGTGGCGGGAAGAGCGCCTCTCCCCTCGCCGCGGCGACCGTCTGTTTGCCGATATTCTGGTGGCCGTCAACGGCCAGGCGACGGGCTGGCCAGCCGTGGATCTGGCTCTGGAGCTGGCCCAGCGCGAGGAGGCTCGTCTGCAGGGGCTGCACGTGCTGCCTTCGGAAGTAGGGGCAGGGCTTGCCCCTGCCCAGGCCGTGCAGGCCGAGTTTGACCGCCGCTGCCAGGAGGCGAACGTCGAGGGCCATCTGGCTCTGGAGGTGGGGGAGGTGCCGCGCCGCATCTGCGAACGCTCCCGCTGGGCCGATCTCGTCGTTCTCAGCCTGACTTACCCGCCCGCCCCCCAGCCCCTGGCCCGGCTCGGCTCCGGACTGAGCACCGTGATCCGCCGCTGCCCCCGGCCTGTGCTGGCCGTGCCGCCCGCCTCGTCCCCGTTCAGCCGTGCGCTGCTGGCTTACGATGGCAGCCCCAAGGCCGAGGAAGCGCTCTTCGTCGCCGCCTACCTGGCCGGCTGCTGGCGCATCCCCCTGGTCGTGCTGACGGTGATCGAGGGCGAGCGCACCACCTCGGAGACGCTGGCCCAGGCTCGCCACTACCTGGAAAAGCGTGGCGTGCCGGCCACCTTCGTGCAGGAAACCGGCCCCGTCGCCGTGGCCATTCTGAAGGCCGCTGACGAGCATGGCAGCGATCTGATCGTCATGGGCGGCTATGGCTTCAGTCCCGTGTTGGAGGTCGTCCTGGGCAGCGCTGTGGACCAGGTGCTGCGCGCCAGCCGCCGGCCACTGCTGATCTGCCGCTAGGTCAGGGATCATGCTGCAGAAATCATCTTCCGCTACTTTCCGGGCTTTGCGCCATCGCAACTATCGCCTGTTCTTCTTCGGCCAGATGATTTCCCTCATCGGCACGTGGATGCAGAACATCGCCCTGCAGTGGCTGGTGTACCGGCTGACCGGTTCCGCGGCCATGCTGGGCATGGTCAACCTGATGGCCGTCTTGCCGCTGGTGCCACTGTCGCTGTGGGCCGGCTCGCTGGCCGACCGTTTTTCCAAACGTTCCATCATCATGCTCACCCAGTCGGTGATGATGGTGCAGGCCTTCGTCCTGGCGGCGCTGACCTGGACGCGGGCACAGCCCAGGTGTGGCATGTGATGGTGCTGGCCGTGCTGTTGGGCGCGGCCAATGCCGTGGATGCGCCCAGCCGCCAGGCCTTCGTCGTGGAGATGGTCAACGGCAAGGAAGACCTGACGAGCGCCATCGGCTTGAATTCGACGGTGTTCAATACCGCCCGCGCCATCGGCCCGGCCATAGCCGGCATAATCGTGGCCACGGCTGGCGAAACGGGTGCCTTTTTCATCAACGGTCTCACCTTCATTGCCGTCATCATTGGCCTGGCGATGATGCGCCTGCCGGCCGTGGCCCGTCCACTACAGCAACCCCGGCTGGGGGCGCATCTGCAGCAAGCCGTGCGCTACGTGCGCAGCCGGCCGTTGCTGACGCTGCTGATCAGCCTGGTGGCCGTCTCGGCCTTCCTTTCGATGCCCTATGTCACACTGTTGCCGGTTTTCGCCCAAGACGTGCTGGGCGCAAGCGCACAACCTCTGCTCGACCTGCTCTGTTCCGGGGAGCGCGCCAGGTTCTCCTGCCAGTCGCCGCAGGCGCTAACCTATGGGCTTCTGATGGCCGCCAGTGGTGTGGGAGCCGTGATGGCCGCTTTGTTTGTCGCCTCTCTGGGGGCCACGGCGCGGCGGGGCCACTGGCTGACCCTGGGCAATCTGAGTTTTCCGCTGCTGCTGGTGGCCATGTCCTTATCGCGCTCCTTCGGCTTCACCCTGCTGTTGCTGGTGGGCATTGGCTTCAGCTATGTCGCCCAGAACGCCCTGGCCAATACCCTGGTCCAGATGTCCGTGCCCGATGACTTGCGCGGGCGCGTGATGAGCTTCTACTCGCTCACGTTTCAGGGCATGATGCGTCTGGGAGGCATGCAGGCCGGTCTGGTGGGCGATCGTTGGGGAGCGCCCCTGGCCGTGGGGGTGGGAGCGGCAGGCTGCCTGGCCTACGGTGCCTTCGTCGCCTGGCACTACCCCCGCGTGCGTGCCCTGGCCTAGCGCAGAACCCTTATCCTGGAGGTCCGCCATGTTCACGAAATCAGCCGCTTTCTACGATGCCATCTACGCTTCCCTGGGCAAAGACTATGCCGCCGAGGCCCAGCGGCTGCACGAGCTGATCCAGCAGCACAAGCGCAGCCCCGGCCACGCCCTCCTCGACGTCGCCTGCGGCACGGGAAGCCACCTGGCCCTCTTGCAGCAATGGCACGACGTCGAGGGGCTAGACTTGGACCCCGGCATGCTGGAGATCGCCCGCCAGCGCTGCCCGGACGTGCCCCTCCATCAGGCCGACATGGTGGACTTTGACCTGCGCCGCCGTTACGATGTCATCGTCTGCCTGTTCAGCTCCATCGGCTACGTCAGGACGCGCCCACGGCTGCGCCAGGCCCTGCACACCATGGCCCGCCATCTCCATCCAGGCGGCGTCCTCGTCGTCGAGCCCTGGCTGACGCCGGAGGTCTACCGCGCTGGCGGCGTCCATGCCCACTTCGTGGATCGGCCCCATCTCAAGATCGCCCGCATGAACATCTGCGCCGTCGAAGATGGCCTCTCCGTGCTCGACTTCCACTACCTGGTGGCCATGCCCGCTGGCATTGAGCACTTCACCGAGCGCCACGAACTGGGGCTTTTTTCGCACGATGAATACCTGGCCGCCTTTGTTGCCAGAAGACTGGAAGTGGTGTATGATCCCCAGGGTCTGATGGGGCGGGGATTGTACGTGGGGATATGTCCACTGTAGAAGGATCAGTGAACAGAAGCAATGCGTGTACCCGCCAAGGAAGGACAAGCACCCGTCTTTGGAAATATCGTACTTGTTTAGCGTCAGGTGGGGGCGGGTTGTGGAGGGCCTAGCGACGGCGGAT
>JACNHM010000604.1 GCA_014383605.1 Chloroflexota bacterium | reverse complement strand
AGTTGCTGGCACAGCTCCTGGCACCGCTCCTCTCCTGCATCGTGATCAGCCTCGCCGACAGTCTTGCCTGGGGCGGCAGCCGGCCGTCGCCCTGGCCGTCGCAAGGAAGCATGTTCGTGGTAGTCCCCGGCGACAATGGTCTGGGTGCCCACCGTCTGCCCACGCATGTCGAAGATCGTCGTCGGGGCCTCGCGCCTGGACGGAGGGTGACTCTCTGCAACCACATCCTCAGCCCGCCTTCCCTGCTTCTTGCCTCCTGCCTCTTGCCTCTTGCTTCCTGTCCCCCCTGCCACCCACTCCCGCGCCAGCACTTCCACCTGCGGCGGCAGGGGCTGCACGGCCCGCATGAACCGCACCTGCGGCTTCCCCAACGCCACCTTGACCGCGTTAGCGCGGAAGATCTCCTCCAGATCGGCCATCTCGCGGCGGATGTCCGTCTCCACCAGGGGCACGATGAGCTGCTCGTAGTCGGGCCGCTCCTGGGGGAGACGGTAAGCGATCCTGATGTACTCATCCACGATGCTCACCCCGCTGACGTAGTGGCAACGCCACCAGTGCAGTTGCGATTCCAGGGGCAGGTCCAGCAACTTCATCAGCTCCAGGTCCACGCGGCGGTGATCCAGGTCCAGCGCGTCAGCGAAGCGCAGCAGCGCCGCCAGCAGCCGCAAGCGCACCGTCTCGCCGCCGTGCACGAAGGAATCGTATGCCCTGTCCTGCAGATCCACCCGGCAGTGCCCCTGGGCCACCAGCGCCACCGCCTCCACGATGCCCGGATCAGACGACAGGGGGATGTTGAACGCATTGGCCGGGTCCTCGAACACCCGGAAAATCATCTCCGCCGTCTGCTCGTGGTGATGGGCGCGGATGTCCTCGAGATTGCCATCCGCGTACCGTTCATCCTGCATGCCGATGTCGTGCAGGACGGCGGCCGCCAGCAGGACAAAGACCTCCGTCGGCGACAGTCGTTTGTCCGTGCGCATCATGCCGGCGCTGAGGCCGTCCAGCAGGCCGATGACTCGCTCGCTATGCGCCACCGTGTGGTCCGTGTAAGTGCGATGCAGGGGGCGCGACCAGATGCGTTCCGCCGCCGCCCGCACGTTCTCCAGCTCTCGCCGCCGATCACTATCCAAAGCATCTGACAATCGTCCACTCATGTCGCTCATAGACCATATCTCCCCATCCACCACCATTCGCTACTTGCCGATGTGCTGATTTGCTGATTTGCGATTTGCCGATTTGCTGATTTGCCGATTTGTGATTTGCCGACTTGCCGATTTGCCGACTTGCCGATTCCAGAGTTCCAGAGTGCAGAGCATCAGAGTGCAGAGGAGGGAGAGATGGGGGAGACCACCACCCGAAACCCGAAGTCGTCCCAGTCGTCGAACGGGTTGAACCAGTAGCGGTACGCACAGCGAGCGTCGTAACGATTGATGAGGAACGACCCGCCACGCAACACCCGGTGGACATCATCTCCTGCCTCCAGGTTCTCCCGTCCATCCCTGGGGTCATACGGATACTTGAACTCGAGATCCGAACGACCACTTCCCCATAGACTCCTCGTCCACTCCCACACGTTGCCGGCCATGTCCAGACAGCCGTAGGGGCTGGCCCCGTCCGGAAAGATGCCCACCGGCGTCGTGCCGTCCAGACCCAACTCACGCGTGTTACACCTCGTCTCGTCCCACTCATCTCCCCACGGGTAGGCCCGTTGGTCCCTGTCCCCCCGCGCCGCCTTCTCCCACTGCGCTTCGCTGGGCAGCGTGATGGGTTTGCCCGTCACCCCGGCCAGCCAGCGGCAATAGGCCATGGCATCGTGCCAGCTCACGTAGACCACCGGATGGCTCTCCAGGCCACGGGGCACGCGGCCATCCTCCCAATGCTTCGGCGGCTCATGCTCCGTGGCTGCGACGAAGAGGTGGTACTGGGTATTGGTGATGGGCACGAGCCCGATCTGGAAGCGCTCCCGGTGGAGGCGATGGACGGGCTTGCCATCGTACTCGCCATCTCCGCCCATGGTGAACTCCCCGGCGGGGATATCCACCCACACCGGCTCGCCGTGGGGCAGCCGCCAGAAGGCCGGCTGCGTGCCCGGCCCGCCGCTCTGGATGCGCGCCAGCGCCTCGGCGGCAGCCGCCCGCCGGCGGACGGCATCGCTCTGCGTGGGCCGGCGGCCCAGCACTCGCCACACAGCCTTGGTCATCGCCGACCGGCGCAGGGGGCGCTCGAACTCCCGCTGAAGCCGCCGCTGCACCTCGCCCCACAGGTCGCCCTCCACGCGCGCCGGCCCCACGTCCCGCAGCGCCTCGGCCGCCAGCACCAGGTTGTGGTACGGTTCCGGTTCATCCTTGTGGTCTATGATGGCCTGGATTAACGAGGTGACCCGTTGTTTGCCCTGGGTGCTCAGATAGCCCGCCTCCAGCAGGATCACCTCCCGCCACCAACTGTCGCCCAGGCGGGCCAGCGTGTAAGGCACGTAGTCCGGCCGGTCGGCCACGGCGCGGGCCGCCAGGTGCTCCTGGAAGGTCAGGTGGCTGAAGCTGTAGACCCCCTGCCCCCGCTCAGCCAGCAGGCCGCTGCGTTCGTTGATCAACTGCAGGAAATCGTCCACCGCTCTGCCCGCCAGCCGCCAATCCCCTGTCATGCTATGGAACCGCTGACCCAACTGCTGCCGCAATTCCCGGGCCTCGATCTCGCGGGCGCGCTGTTCCATCATGGACAGCGCCACCGGTTCCAGCAGGCCACGCCGGTCGCCGGCGTCCAGCTCCGCCCCCACGATCACCGCCTTGGCGTCCAGTCCCTTGGCCTCGTCCCACTTGCCCAGCAGCACCTCGATGGCCTCTTCGTACAATTCCGTGCGCCGCTCCGGCAGTTGCGCCCGGTAGCGTTGCACCAGGGCGATCACCGTCAGGAGCAGCGGGTTGACGGCCAGCTCGCGCACTCGCTCGTTGCCGGCGATGGCCGCCAGCAGCGTCTCCGTCTGCCGCCTGGCCTGCGCCAGCGCGTAGGGTGTCTCGCCGCCGGCCAGGGCCACCTCCACGGCGCGGTTCCAGTGGCTGACGAAGCGTTCGATGTCGGCCTGGGTGAAATCGCGCACCGTGGTCACACCATACCCCTCGCCCAGCCGGGCGCTGCCCACGTAGCCCACGATGCGGCTGGTGACCACGCTGCGGTTATCGGGGTAAGCCACCGTGAAGCGCTCGATGATGCGCGCCACCCGCTGCCGGGCGCCGACATCGGCCACCTCGTCCACGCCGTCCAGCAGCACCACACAGGAGCCCTCCCGCAGCCGGCCGGCGAAGAATCGCTCCGGCAGGGGGATGTCCTGGTGGGCGAAGTAGGTGCGCAGGTAGTCCAGGAGCAGCTTGGGGCCGTCGGTGCTGGCATCGGGATGGTGGGCCTCCAGATAACGGGCGAAGTCGCGCAACGGCAGCAGGATGGGCAGCCGCCGCTCGTCGAGCTGCAAGCGTTGCTTCACCAACCCCTCTTGGCCGAGAAGATCTCGGGCATAGGTCAGCGCCAGGTAGCGCAGCAGCGTCGTCTTGCCGCAGCCGGGATCGCCCAGCACCACCAGACGGGGGTGAGCGGCCAGCGCTTCCTGCACCTTGACCTTGACCTGCGTCACCGTCTCCCGCCGGCGATCTTCGTCCATCCGGCCCATCCGGGCCATCCGTTCCCCTTCGCCGGGGGCCAGGTGCGCCATCTCTTCCAGCCAGGCCTCCTCGGCGGCCACCGTGCGCCGCGCCGTGGCCGTCAGGGTGACGTAGATCTCCTCCAGATGGATGCTCACCAACTGTCCGGCGGAGCGGATGCCCTGCAGCCGCAGGCAGCGATTGGCCTCCACGACGTGACGCAGGTAGTAGTCCAGAGCCTCGTCCTCGCTCAGTGCTGAGAGAGGAGGTGTCGCCGCGTAGTAGTCGCGGCCCACAATGATCTGTTTGCCCACGCGCTGCCCCCGCTGATCGAACACGGTGGCCGGATCCACGCCCAGGCTGACGAGTCGGGTGCGATAGTCGCTCTCCGGAATCACCCCATCTTCGTACAACTGTTGCAGCAGGTCCAAGTTTGCCTGTCGTGCTTCTTCGCTCATCTTTGCCATCGTAGATCCTCCAACTCAGCCTCCCTCCGACCGAGAGGGTGGCCCGGCTCAGGGCGCAGGCCCAGGAGCCGGGCCTGTTCTATGTTCGCCCGGCCCTGCGCTGAGCGGGATACATCCGCACGCCAGCGCAGGGCTCGGCCAGGGACGCGGCCGGCCATCTCTCAAGGCCTCGGTCGCCCAGCCGTGGCCGGGCGACATTTCCGGCAGACTGCGGACAGATGTGGGAGACCACCACCCGAAACCCGTTGTTGTTCCAGTCGTTGTTCGGGTTGTTCCTGTTGCGGTACGCACAGCGAGCGTTGTTACGATTGTTGTTGAACGACCCGCCACGCAACACCCGGTGGTCTTTGCGGCCGGCCCCCGCACGGAGGGCAATCCGGAAGACTGCCCCTAAGTGCCACTGCTCTGTTTGATCCAGCCCCCCAATAGATTGCCGATCTCTTTCACCATGCGCGAGACGTGCTGGTACTGCCCTTCGTTCAGCCACTGCCAGTTGACGGCCATGCGCAGATAGAGGCGCACCTTGTCCAATTCGGCGTCGGCCTGGCGCAGCCGTTCCAGGCGCGCTCTTCCGCTCAGCCGGTTGGCCTCGAAGATACGCTCCTGGAAGTTCAAGGCGGCGTCCTGCAGCCGCCTGGTCACCACGAAGCGCTGGCTGCGCGGGAAGTCCATCGTGCGCGGGATGAGCCAGACCAGGAAATCGTGCGTGCGCGGGAAGATGACCATCGGTTCTGACGTCAAGACACACCTCCAGGTATGGCGGGGACTTGCGCCAACACACTGCGCCGCAAGCCCCAGGTGTCGCCATAGCGAGCGTGGTTGATCCAGCCGAGGAGCGAGGCCACCACCGCCTCTTGCGTCTCCTCGCCGCAAATCCAATCGGCCACCAGGCGCTTGAGCTTACGCCGGTAGGCCACAACTTTGCGCCGTTTGAGCCGCCGGTGGGTGGGATAGACCACAAAGCCGAGAAATGGGAATCCTTCCACGGCGGGGCGGGGCTGCGCGCCGGGGTGAATCGTCAGCCGCAGAAGAGCCAGCCGCTGCACGATCTGGCCATGCCAGGCCCACAAGGTCTGTCTGTCATCAGCGAACAACAACACATCATCCACGTAGCGCAGGTAGGCCCGGCAGCGCAGTTCACGTTTGACGAAGTGATCGAAGGGGTTGAGGTAACAGTTGGCCCAGAACTGCGAGGTGAGATTGCCGATGGGCAGACCACGTGGTCGAACGGCGGCCAGGAGATCGTCGCCGGGGAACCAGGCCATCTCGTACTCGTCGCTCAGTATCCCGATGCCGCTCTCCAGCACGCCATCCACCAGCCACATCACGTCGGCATCGTGGATCTTGCCGGCCAGGATCTCTTTGAGCACGGCGTGGTCTATGGAGGGAAAGAACTGCCGCACGTCGCACGGCAGCGCGTAGCGGTAACGGCGGGCGAAAGCCTGCGCCCGATCCAGGGCCCGATGCGTGCCCTGGCCCACGCGATTGGCATAGGAATCGTGAATGAAGCTGCGCTCGAAGAGCGGCTCGATCACGTTGCACAGGGCGTGGTGGACGACCCGGTCGCGGAAGGGTGCGGCGCTGATCAGCCGGTTCTTGGGGTCGTGGATGTGGAAGGAATGATAGGAGCCAGGCCGATAGGTTTTGCTGGCCAACTCGCTTTGCAGCTCCAGCAAGTTGTCGGCCAGGAGGTATTCAAAGGTTGCAGCAGCCCGTTTTCCCCGCTTGCCGCGCGCGGCCTTGCGGTGAGCCAGCCGCAGGTTCTCCCAGCTACAGATTCTGTCGTACATCTCGCCCATGGGCGATGTCCTCCCCATGATAGGCAGTCTCAGTAGATCCAAGTTTGCTCCTGCCGGACTGCCAAGTCCGGCAGAAAGGCGGTGGACTTGGCAGTCCACCGCGAGCTTTTTGGATCTTCTGAGTCTCGCCGATCCGCCACAGGCTATGCAAAACGCGCTTTCCCGAGGTCCGATTCCAGAGTTCCAGAGTGCAGAGTATCAGAGTGCAGAGGAGGGAGAGATGGGGGAGACCACCACCCGAAACCCGTAGCCGTCCCAGTCGCCGAACGGGAAGTTCCTGAAGCGGAACGCACAGCGAGCGCCGCCACGATCGTCGCCGAACGACCCGCCACGCAACACCCGGAGAACCCTGTCCTCTGCTTCCAGGTTCTCC
>JACNHM010000488.1 GCA_014383605.1 Chloroflexota bacterium | reverse complement strand
GCGCCGATGAGCGGGTTGAACTTGCCGCCGGTGACGACGTTGAGGAACTTGCCGAAGAGCAGCCCGGCGGCCGTGTCCAGGGCAAAGGCCACGATGCCCAGGATCAGGATGAGCAGCGTATCCAGCCGCAGGAAGCGGTCTGCGATCATGGTCGAGCCGATGGTGAGCCCCAACAGGAGGGTAACGACGTTGGCGATCTCGTTGGACGAGGCGCCGACCAGCCGCTCCACGACGCCCGATTCCCGCAGCAGATTGCCCAGCATCAGCATGCCGATGAGCGGCGAGGCCTTGGGCACCAGCAGGCCGGTGAGCAGTGTGACGGCAATGGGAAAGAGGACGCGAGTGAGCTTGGAGACCGGCCGCGAGGTGTACTCCATGCGGATCAGCCGCTCCTGGCGGGTGGTCAGCAGGCGCATGATGGGCGGCTGGATGATGGGCACCAGGCTCATGTAGGAGTAGGCGGCGACGGAGATGGGCCCCAGCATGTCGGGAGCCAGGACGCTGGAGACGTAGATGGAGGTGGGGCCGTCAATGGCCCCGATGATGCCGATGCTGGCCGCCTGGTTCATGTCGAACTTCAGCAGCAGCGCCAGCAGCAGCGTGCCGAAGATGCCGAACTGCCCGGCCGCGCCCAGCAGCACCATGCGCGGGTTTTCCAGCAGCGGCCCGAAGTCGGTCATGGCCCCGATGCCCACGAAGATGAGCAGCGGGAACAACTCGGTGTCCACGCCGGCTTTCATCAGAATGCCGAAGAGGCCGTTGTCGTCCAGCATGCCCGTGCCGGGGATGTTGGCCAGGATGCAGCCGGCGCCGATAGGCAGCAGCAGCATCGGCTCGTAGTCCTTGGCGATGGCCAGAGTGATGAGCAGCCCGCCAACGGCCATCATCACCAGGTGGCCCCAGGTGAGACTTGTCAAGCCCGACAGCAGATCCGACAGGTTATCCCATCCCATAGCTGTTCCTCGTGTCAGTGGTCAGGTCTCAGTGATCCGTGATCAGGACGCACCTGGACGCCGTTCACCGGTCCCCGATCACTGATACCCGATACCTCACACCTCACTGAAACCGCACCAGCGGATCGCCATAGGCCACCGTGATCCCGGCGCTCACTGCCACCCCAGCGATAGTGCCCTGGCGGGGCGATTTGATGCTGTTCTTCATCTTCATCGCTTCCAGGACGCAGACTTCCTGGCCCGGCTGCACGCGGTCGCCTTCGCTCACGGCGACGGAGAGGATGGTGCCCGGCATGGGCGCGGTGAGGGTGTCCGTGAAGACCTCGTCCTCGCCGGTGCGCGGCCGCGGGACACTCGTTGGCGTCCTGGCTTGCGGAGCGGGAGACGACTGGCTAGGCTGCGCTGGCCGGACCTCCGGCGTGACCGTGGCCTCGTCGTCAGCGCCCTCCCACTCCACGTGCACCTCGAACGGTTTGCCGTCCACCCGCACGCGGACGGGGGAGGCATGGGGATCATCTATCTCGATGTTATAAATCTTACCGCCTACCTTGATCCGGTAACGTCGCATGCTGCCCTCTGTTATACGTTGCGTTTGCCCACTCGGGCACTCACTCGTCCGAAGCGATGCATGATGCGTAGCTGCTGCGAATCACGGATCACGGATCACGTTTCACTTCGCCCACAGCCCGCCCGTTTCGGTGAGCCAGTCGGCGATCCTGTCGGCCGCCCTGGCGACATCGCTGTCTGAGATATCCAGTTCCCGCGTTGGCAACAGAGATTCGCCCACCAGCCGGCGCATCAGTTCCTGCTCCTGGACGAAGACGCTCAGGTCGTCGTACTGCGCCGGGTTGCCGGAGACCTGGAGGCGCCGGGAGCGAGCGGCGGCGAAGGATTCCGGCGTGCGTGTGCAAAACACCAGGTGAAAGCCCAGCGGTGCCAGCCTCTCCTCCAGCCCGCGGAAATCGTAGTCCTTGCCGTAGGTCTGCAGTTGGTACGCCCGCGTGGAGATGTGGAAGCGGTCAACGATCCACGAGTAGTAGCGCAGCAACTCGAACAGCCGCGCCCAGGTGCTGTAGGTCTCCAGGGCCAGGGTTTCTTCCTGCGGCTCGAAGTTGATGAGGCCACGGCCCCAGGGGAAGTTGGTGAAACCGCACCACTCCGCCGAGATGAGCGGCGAGTGGTAGCGATACTGGCGCGGCCCGACGATGCGGGGGTGCTCGTTCAGAGCGAAGGCTATCTCCGTCTTGAAGGTCAGCCGCGTGCCTTCCAGGATGATCTTGGGACAGAGTTTTGATGACATGGCCAGGCTCGTTTCACCGGACGCGGAGCTACACGGACAGGCGCGGACGCTCTTTTCGGTGCCCCCTTGCCGCTTCTTCCGATTTTCCGCTGACAAAGCAACAAACACGCCGCCCGGGAACTCTAAAGCCGGGATCTCCACTCCTGCTCAAGAATGCCCATCACGTGCACGTTCCAGTACTCGTCGCCGTGCCGGCGTGCCTCGCGCAGCGTGCCCTCTTTCCTGAAGCCGAGCTTCTCGTAGCAGCGAATGGCCGGTGCATTGAAATCGAAGACGTGGAGGGCCACCCGATGGAGCGCCAGATCATCGAAGGCCACGCACAGCAGCACCCTGACGATCTGCGCGCCGATCCCCTGCCCCCGCAGTTGCGGCGGACCGACGAGGATGCGCGCCACCGCCGCGGAGAGGTTCCGCCGATCAATGGCCGCCAGTTCCCCGTGCCCGACCGCTTCACCGGTCGCCCGGTCAATGGCCTTGTACACCAGGCAATCAGGCTCCGCGCCTGCCGCACGGGCCAGGTGGCGTTTCAACTGCCCCCGGTCCAAGGGATGGCGGAAAACTGACCCTGCCCATTGCAGGAGGAACTTGGAGGAGGGTACCCACCCGACCAGCCGATCAATGTCGGCATGGATGAACGGTTCCAAATTAATCCACATGACGACGTTGCGTAGAGCAAGTTGCCATACAAGTGCCAAAACCGGGCGCGGATGCACACAGGCGGGCGCCGACCTTCTCATCGGCGTACATCCGCGTTTGTCCGCATCCCCTGGTCTTTGGAATTACGTCAGCGCTTCCTGCGCCACCTGGCGCACGCCAGAGACGCGATCAATCAACTTCCAGCGGTCGGAATCCACGTGATCGTAGCCGGTGAAGACCACGTAGCCGGCCAGCCCCAGGTAGACGGCGGCGATCACCAGCCGGCCCACGGGAGTCATGGTCGGCGGCAGCAGCTTGACCAGGGCCAGGCTGCTGATGATCTTGTCGGCCAGCTCCATCTTCGAGCCGAAAGCGGCATCCAATTGCTCGACGGTGGCCCGGGTCTCGCCCAGCGTGGCATCCGAAACCGAAGAGGCGGCCAGCCAGCCAGCCACTTCCCCTTTGAGCGCCTCCGTCTGGAAGAGCTTCTCCACCAACTCGGGAAAGAGCTCCCCCTCCTGCAGGTCTGTGATCCAGCCCAGGATCTGCTCACGGATCTCGGCCATCTTCTCCGCGCCGAGGAGGAGGGCCACTTTGTCGTAGGCCGCCAGAATGTAGCGCACGGCGCTCTGCATGAGCCGGGAGAGGCCTTCGCCCAGCTTCTCGGCAATGTCGCCTCCGACGATGCGTGCCGCTTCCAGCAGCAGGGCGGCGTCCATCAGGATCAGCCCCTCGATGGCCCGCTGACCAGTGTCCGCGGTGCCTTCGAGCAGGTGATCCAGGGTTGTGTCCACCGCCTCCTGCATCCTGTCCGCAGCAGGGCCAGCAGCACGGGTCACGCCCCGCAGCCGCTTAGGGGTTAGCGCCTGCTTCACTATCTCTTCGTCGGACATGGTGAGCAACTGCAGCAGATCCTGGGACACGCTGGGGCCGTAGCGCCCCCGCGAGGTCAGCCGGGGCTTGCCCCTGTCCAGGTTGACCAGATCGTCGGCCAGCGCCAGGTCGGCGGTGCAGGCGGCCAGCAAGCGGATCTCGGCCACCTGGCGGGCCAGGACGTCATCCGACTCCAGCTTCGCGGCCCAGGCCTGGGTCACATCGGCGTTGCGGGCCAATAGCTCCTCCGAGCGTTCAGCCACCTCCTCCGATGAAGGCGGCTTGACTCCTCGCGTGGGTGGTCGCCGGGCCTTGGAGAGGTCCTTGAACAACACACCCAATTCCTCCACGTACCGGGTCTCCAACTCGCTCATGGCTTCGCTCCTTTCTTGACTGATGGCTTGTCCGATGGCTGATAGCCAACGGCCGATGGCGACTTCAGTATACCAGATTCGGCCCCTCTTGGCAATAGCCCAACGGCCTCAGCGTGTGTCTGTAACCTTCTCTCTGCCGAAACCCTCGATGTACTCCAGCGACTGGTGCCGGAAATAGGTGTTGTAGAGCTCCGCATAGTGGCCGCCTTGCGTCAGCAACTCATCGTGCGTGCCCTCTTCGATGATCCGCCCGTGATCCATGACAATGATGCGATCGGCGTGCTTGACCGTGGACAGCCGGTGGGCAATGACGATGGCCGTGCGGTCGCGCATGATGGTTTCCAGCCCCTCCTGAATCTGGGCCTCGGTGAAGGGATCCACGCTGGCGGTCGCTTCGTCCAGGATGAAAATGGCCGGATCTTTGACCAGGACACGCGCCAGGGCCACCAGTTGCCGCTGGCCCATGGAAAGGCTGGCCCCCCGCTCGCCCACGTCGGTATCAAGCCCGTGCGGCAGGTCGGCCAACCAGTCGCCGCGGCTGATGCGCATGGCCGCATCGCGCGCCGCTTCGTCGGTGGCCTCCGGTCGGGCGTAGCGGATGTTGTCCCGCACCGTGCCGGAAAAGAGAAACGGCTCCTGTGGCACCAATCCGATGTGCTGGCGGTATTGATTCAGATCCAAACGGCGGATGTCTCTGCCATCCACCAGCAACTGTCCCTCTTGAAACTCGTAGAAACGAGCGATGAGCCGGGCCACGCTGCTCTTGCCGGCGCCCGTATGCCCCACCAGCGCCAGTGTCTCTCGAGGACGGACGTTCAGGGCGAAATCGGGCAGCACAACCTCCTCGCTGATGTAGGCGAAGGTCAGATCGCGGAACTCTATCCGTCCCTGGAGCGGCGCACCATGCGGCACTCCTACCGGCTCGGCCGCCGTCTGCCGCACCTTGGGCTCGGCGTCAATGAGCGCAAACACCCGTTCGGCGGCCGAGAGCCCATCCTGGAACTGGCTCCAGAAGGAGGAGATGTTCATCAACGGCCACCAGTAGAACCCTACGGCCTGCATGAACAGGTACCAGTCGCCGGGGCTCACTGTCCCGTCCCGTGTCGCCAAACCGCCGGCGTAGACCAGGACCGCCACGCCCAGGCCGGAGGCGAGACCCATCACCGGGAAGATGGTGTTGAGCGTAAATCCACGCCGCAGCCCCACCTGATAGGCCTGCCGGTTGTTGGCGGCAAAGGTGTCGTAGATGGCCTGTTCCTGCCGGAAGCTCTTGGCTACCATGATGCCGCTGATGGATTCCTGGATCTGGGCGTTGATCTTGGCCGTCACCCGGCGGGCGTGCTGTGTGACCCGGCGGGCGATACGGCGGAAGCTGAGGGCAATGGCTACGGCGATCGGCGTCATGCCCAACAGCAGCACTGTGAGCCAGACGTTGATGGCGAGCAGCCAGGCGGAGAGAATGACGACCAGCAGCACCTGGCTGAGCAGATCCATGACCAGGGTGGCCACGGTGGAAAAGTCTTGCGTATCCGAGGTGATCCGGCTGACGATTTTGCCGGAGGGATGCTCATCGTAAAACGAGAGGTCGTGGTGGACGGTGGCGTTGAAGACGTCTTCCCGCAGCTTGAGCACCACGTCGCCCACGACGCGGGCGGAGAACATCTGCCGGACGTAGTTGAAGACCCAGGCAGCGACGCCCAGCAACAGCACACCCGCCGTCAGGAGCAGCATGGCCTCAACCGAGGGGTTGACGGCCACCATGTCAATGCCCTTGGAGATGAGGATCGGCCCTCCGGTACCGGCGGCGGAGTTCAGCATCAGCATCACGGCGACCAGGATCATCTGCCGGGTGTAGGGCCGGAAGTAGCCGATGCTGCGGCGCAGCAGTTCCCTGTCGCTGTAACTTCGGTCGTAGGCCTCGGTGTCGAGGCCATCGAGAATGAAACCCATGATTCTCCCGCACTCCCCACTGCGTAAAGTAAAACGTAAAGCGTAAAACGTAAAGCGTAAAATAGACTTTTCCGGTTTGAAGCGATTTGCTCATCATTCGCTGTTTTCGATATCCTACACACACATTTGGTTGGCGGCTTTGGGCCACGAATGAATTCGCGGCCTGTTAACCAAAACATGTTAA
>JACNHM010000410.1 GCA_014383605.1 Chloroflexota bacterium | reverse complement strand
AACCCTGGCTGGCCTGGCGGCGGGAGAGGACAGTGATGGCGTCCAGGTGGGCGAAAGCGGCGGTCACAGCCGGGTCGGTCAGGTCGTCGGCCGGCACATAGATGGCCTGCACCGAAGTGATGGCTCCCCGGCTGGTGGAGGAGATACGTTCCTGCAACTCGCCCATCTCGGTGGAGAGGGTGGGCTGGTAGCCGACGGCACTGGGCAGGCGGCCCAGCAAGGCCGAGACTTCCATGCCCGCCTGGATGTAGCGGTAGATGTTATCAACGAACAGCAGCACGTCTTGCTGTTCCTGATCGCGAAAGTACTCGGCCATGGTCAAGGCAGTGTAGGGCAAGCGCAGGCGGGCGCCCGGCGGCTCGTTCATCTGGCCAAAGACCAGGACAGTGCGCGCCAGGACGCCGCTGCGCCGTATCTCCAGCCACAGTTCGTTGCCCTCGCGGCTGCGCTCGCCCACACCGGCGAAGAGAGCGATACCCTGTTGGTGCTCGATGGTGTGGCGAATCAGCTCCATCATGAGCATCGTCTTGCCCACCCCGGCCCCGCCGAAGAAGCCGATTTTGCTCCCCCTGCCATAGGGGGTGAGCAGATCAATGACCTTGATGCCGGTGGCCAGCATCTGAGTGGTGGCTTCCTGTTCCCGCAGCGGTGGGGCGTCCACGTGAATGGCCTGGCGCGCCACGCCGTCCAGGGGCGGCCCACCATCTATGGGCTCCCCCAGCACGTTGAAGATGCGGCCCAGGGTGGCCCGGCCCACCGGCACCATGATCGGCCGACCGGTGTCCCGCACCGCCAGGCCCCGGCGCAGCCCCGAGGTGGAAGCCATGGCCATGCCGCGCACGGTGGCGGGGTCAACGTGCTCCTGCACCTCGATCACCAGGGGTGGGCCTTCGTCACGCTCGACGAGCAGCGCGTGGCGGATGCCGGGCAGGTCACCCATGGCGAACTCCACATCCACTACTACGCCCGCCACGCGCGCCACGTGTCCAATCCTCATGATCTCTTCCCTCTGTGCCGGGTTAGCGCAACAATCATCTCATTCGTCCCCCCGGAGAGCAGCCGGGCCGCCCAGCAGCAAACCGACGGCCAGCGCCAGGAGCGTGTATGGCAACCTGGTCTTCATCGGCTCGGCCTCCTCGGGGTGCGGTCAGGCTGATGGCGATGAAGAGCAAGACGCTCACCAGCCCCGCCCCCACGCTCAGCTCGAAGGCCCCAGCGTAAGGGCTGTCCAGCAGAAAGAAGACCGCCGCCAGGGCGACGCTGCCCACCCCGCGAACTCCGAACCACGAACTCGAAACCTGAAACAGATAGGCGCCGCTTCTGCAGACTTTTCGGATAAGATCTCAATCGCCGCCGAGAAGGCTGCCCAGGTCAATGTTCAGGCCGCCGCTGGAGCCACCACCTCCGCCTTTGGTCTGCGGCAGGAACTGCAAGATCTTCCTCGCCAGCTTCAGCATGGGCATCGTTTGCAGGTAGACCTTGCCCGGGCCGCGCAGCGTGGCCAGGAAGAGCCCTTCGCCGCCGAACAGGATGTTGCGGAAGCCCTTGAGCATGGTGATATCGAAATCCACCGTCGGCTCGAACATGGCCACGTGGCCGGTGTCTACCTTGAGCAATTGCCCTGGCTGCAGGTCATACTCGACGACCTCGCCGTCTAGCTCCACGAAGGCCAGCCCCGGCCCCGTCAGCCGCTGCAGGATGAACCCTTCGCCGCCGAAGAAACCCGCGCCCAGTCGCTTGCGGAAGTGCATGTCCATGTCCACTGACTTGTCGGCGCACATGAAGGCATCTTTCTGTACGATCATGCTCTGCCCCTCCGCCAGCTCCAGAGGGATGATCTTGCCCGGGAACTCGGAGGCGAAAGCGACGGTGCCGCTGTCCCGGGAGACGAAGAAGTCTGTGATGAAGAGGGATTCACCGGAGATGGTGCGCTTGAACATGCGTCCCAGCCCGCCGCCGCTGTGTGTTTCCATCTCCACATTGCCGCTCATCCAACTCATGCCACCCGATTCGGAATAGACTTTCTGACCGGGCTCGAGTTGAATCGTGACCACCGGAAGGGTGGTGCCGCTGATTTCGTACTGCAGATCGCTTGCCATTGTCCTCCTCTTCATTTCTAAGCAACTTGGGCGTGGCGCAGCCCACTCTCATTATCTCACATCTTTTGCCAAAAGACGAATCTCACTTCCTATCCACGCGTTGGTTTCGGACAGTTGCTACTCATTCAAGACGCTGTGAACGCGGCTATCGTCCGCAGCACCCGCAGCAGTGGTTCCTGCCAGCCTGTTCCTCCGCTCATCGGCAGCCAGATCTGACGCGCGCCCACGCGCACAGCAGGCCCCAGCCGCCGCTGCAGCGCTGCCCGATCCACACCGGCCAGCGCGTCGCATTGCAGCACCAACTCCCCCTCCTCCTGAGAGATAGCGCTCACCCCCGCCCGCAGGCAGAGGATCTTCACCCGCACCACGTACAGCAGGTTGACCATCTCCTCTGGCAGCGGCCCGAAGCGGTCGGCCAGTTCCTGCGCCATCTCCGCTACGGCTTCGGCATCGGTCAGACCAGACAAGCGGCGGTAGAGCCGCAAGCGCAGCGAGGTCTCCGCCACATAGCTTTCGGGGATGCGGGCAGGCAGCGGCAGTTCCAGCGCTACCGGCGGAGCGAGCGGGTCGGCCTGTGGTTCACGCGCCAGCCCACTTCCCTTATCCCCTATCCCCCGTCCCTTCTCCCGCTGCTCCTGCACTGACTGCGCCAGCAGCCGCGTGTAGAGATCGAACCCCACGGCAGCGATGTGCCCGTGCTGCCGCGCACCCAACAGCTCACCGGCGCCGCGGATTTCCAGATCACGCATGGCGATCTGGAAGCCGGCCCCCAGCTCGCTGGCCTCCAAGATGGTTTCCAGACGCTGGCGAGCGATCAGGCTGAGCGATTGGTGCTTGTCGTAGAGCAGGTAAGCGTAGGCGCGCACCGCACTGCGCCCCACGCGGCCGCGCAACTGGTACAGGTCGGCCAGGCCGAAGCGGTCAGCGCGGTGGATGATGATGGTGTTGACGTTGGGGATGTCCAGGCCGCTCTGGATGATGGAGGTGCAGACCAGCACGTCGTACCGGCCGGCGGCGAAATCGGCCATCACCGCAGCCAACTCCCGCTCCCGCATCTGCCCATGGCCTATGGCAAAGCTAACGTCGGGCAGCAGTCGCTTCAGCCGCTCGGTCATCTGCAGGATGCCCCGCACACGGTTGAACACGAAGTAGACCTGGCCGCCGCGGTCCATCTCCCGCAGAATGGCCTGGCGGATGAGCGTCTCGTCGTATTCGGTCACCGTGGTGCGGATGGGCAGCCGCTCTTCGGGCGGCGTGTTGATGGTGCTCATGTCCCGCACACCGCTGAGGGACATGTACAGTGTGCGCGGGATGGGCGTCGCCGTCAGCGTGAGCACATCCAGCTCTTGCCGCATCTGCTTGATCTTCTCCTTGTGGCTCACGCCGAAGCGCTGCTCCTCGTCCACGACGAGCAACCCCAGGTCCTTGAAGGCCACGTCCTTGGAAAGCAAGCGGTGCGTGCCAATGACGACGTCCACCGCGCCCTTGCGCAGCCGCTCCACGGCGTCCTTCTGCTGCGTGCGGGTGCGGAAGCGGGAGAGCATCTCCACTGCCACGGGGAAAGGGCGCAGCCGTTCGGTGAAGGTCTGGTAGTGCTGCTGGGCCAGCACGGTGGTGGGCACGAGCAGGGCCACCTGCTTGCCGTCCATCACCGCCTTGAAAGCCGCCCGCAGGGCCACCTCCGTTTTGCCGTAACCCACGTCGCCGCAGATGAGGCGATCCATGGGCCTGACCTGCTCCATGTCCGCCTTGACCTCGTCCACGGCCACGAGTTGGTCTTCGGTCTCCACGTAGGGGAAGGCGGCTTCCAGCTCCGTCTGCCAGGGGCTGTCGGGCCCAAAGGCGTAACCCTGCACCACCTCGCGGGCGGCGTAGAGCGCCAGCAGTTCCTCGGCCAGATCGGCCACGGCTCGCTGGGCGCGTCGTTTGACCAGTGCCCAGTCGGCGGTGCCCAGACGGTGCAGCACGGGAGGCGCATCGGTCGCCCCCACGTAGCGAGACAGCCGGTCGGCCTGGTGTACGGGCACGTAGAGCTTGTCGCCCTGGGCGTAGTCCACCTGCAGGTACTCTCGCTCCGCGCCGCTGACGTCCAGCGGGGTCAGCCCCTGGAACAGGCCGATACCATGCTCGATGTGCACCACGAGGTGGCCTGGCTGCACCTCGGCGAAGAAGGCCTCCGGGGCGACGGGCCGCGGCCGCGGCCTGCGCCGGTGATAGGGCGCCGCCCAGCCGAACAACTCGGTGTCGGTAAGAAGTAATAGGTCAACGGGGCACAAGGGAGAAGCGGTTCCCTGATCACTGATCACTGATCCCTGACCACTCAGTGTCCATCCCTCAGCCAAGGTCCCCTGGACGACGGCGGGGCTGCCGGGCGCTGGCGGCTCGCTCACCTCCTCGACGACGGTCGTCGTCGGGCCGATTTCGCTCAGCAGCGAGGCCAGGCGGGGAGCCTGCCGCGTGATCAGGACCAGCCGCTGTCCCTCCGCCCGCAAGCGCAGGACGTCATCCAGAACCTGCCGCAGCCGTCCGCCGTAGCGCGGGCCAGGCGCAAAGGCTTGAGCCAGGGGCGATCTGGTGGCCGCGGGGCGGCCATCGAAGCCTCCCAGGCCGAGGGTGAGCGCGGTGCCGCTCTGCTGGCGCGTGGCCAGCCGTTCGGCCATGGCTTGCCATGGGAAGTAGGGAGGGAGGAAACCCGCCGGCAGCTCGCGGGCGGCGGTCAGGTCCTGCTGCAAGCGGACGGCCTGTTCCTCCAGGTCGGCCCAGGTGGTGGCCAGCTCGGCGACATCCTCGACGAGCAACAGCCCCTCGGGCGGCAGGTAGTCCAGCAACAGGGCCGGCTGGCTGTAGACGTAGGGCAGGTAGAACTCCACGCCGCGGAAGCCACTACCCTGAGCCAGTTTCTCCCGTTCCTCCGCCATCCTCTGCCGCGTCAAGGCGTGGCAAGAGGGCAAGTCGAGCGTTGCCAGCCGTTCGGCGGCCTGTGGTCCATGCTTCGTCAGCGCTTCCGTGGCGGGGCCGATGAGCACCTGCTCCACGTGATCCCGCGTGCGCTGGGTGGCGGGGTCGAAGGTGCGCAGGCTGTCCACCTGGTCGCCGAAAAGCTCCAGCCGCACGGGCCATTCTAAGTTGGGCGGGAAGACGTCCACGATGCCGCCGCGCCGGCTGAAGCTGCCCGCCTCCTCGACGACGCTCACCGGCTGGTAGCCCAGGCCTACCCATCGTTCCAGCAGACTGTTCAGATCCACGATCTGGCCGCGGCGCAGCGGGCGCAAGGCCAGCCGCAGCTCCCGCGGTGGCAGAGTCTTCTGCATCAGCGCTCGGGCTGAGACCAAAACGATTGGCGATTGGCGATTTGGGGTTTGCGATTGGGTATTGGATATTGGGTATTGGGTGAGCGCCACAAGCGCTCTCAGCCGCTGTTGCCTCGTTTCCCGCGACCAGGGGATGCGTTCGTAGGGCAGGGCGTCGGGATCGGCGAAGAGGTGCACGCGATCGGGGTCGCCCAGCCACACCCGCAGCTCGTCTGCCCACTGCTGAACCCGTTCACTGCGAGCGGTGACCACGACGAGCGGTCGGTTCAGGTCCGAGGCCAGGGCGGCGGCTACGAAGGGACGCGCCGCGAGGAGCAGCGCCAGCGGTTCTGGCCTGCCCTCGCCTGTTTTCAGCCCTTGCAGCAACTGCTGGTAGGCCGGCACCTCCCGTAGCAGTGGCGGGAGCCCTCGCAGATTCATCGCTCGCTACACATCTCTGTTCAAGGCGGTCTCCTCTTTGTTCGAGGCGGTCTCCTGACCGCCGTCCCATGCCGCTGGCTGCTGGTCGGGAGACCAGCAGAGAACTCCAGGAAACCAACAGGGAACTAAGTCCCACGCCGCTGGCTGCTGGTCGGGAGACCAGGATGTCCTTTCGTCACCGCAGAGCGCACGGAGCACGCAGAGACTCTCTGCTTCTCTCAGCGTGCTCGGCGGTCTCCGCGGTTGAAAACCGATCGAAACTGGCATGAACACGGTTAGGGGAGACTACCGGATTGGCTGGCCGCGGAAACGGGACGCTCAGCGAGGTCGTTGGGCCGAGCCTGCGTGGATATCGGGCCGCTGCTGGAACGGGGGAGCTGTTACTGGAGTAGGGGTAGTCGCAACATCCTCGACAAAAGCCAGAGGAACCAAGCCGAGCTGCTGGACCGAGGCGAAATTGCTCAGAACCGTGTTATCCAGCAAGACGGTCATGGTTGCCTGGACCTCTCAGCTTCTGTGTTCCAGGCTTCGATAGCGGCCAGTTCGGCTTTAGCCTCTTCCAGGTTCTCGGGGCCGATACGCAGGGGGATTCCTTGAGCGATGAAGCGTTCTCGCAATTCGAGACGGTGCATTCCCAGCAACTCAGCCGCCTTGCTCAGGTTGATCTCTCCGTCAAGGTAAGCCCCCACGACTACCGACCAACGCAAGTCTTGACGTTGTCCCAATAACTCTTCGACAGCACGATCAACTGTCTCTGGCTGGTAGCGTCTGAGCTTGACCAGTTGTTCCAGATTCCATGCTTGAACCGACATTTCTGACCCCTCCTATGCTCGCACAGCCTCAGCACCTTCTCAACTTCCACCCTTCAAATTATACCTCACTTTGGCGGTGCGAGCAAGACAGCAGTTCTGAAGAGCAGGGTTACTTCTTGCGACCTGAGGAGATATGTGGTACAATAATTGAGGATTGACGAATGTCGAGGAGTGAAGGAGAGGTGAGATGAACCCAAGCGAGGCAATGGAACTAACCCAGACCATCCCCAGAGGCATCGCTCTGACGCGCCGGCCTGAGACTCCGCCCGCACAACGTGCTCCGCAGATGCCGGCCTGGCCGCCGGAGCAGGGGCAGTGGACCTACGAGGATTGGCTGCGGCTGCCTGACGACGGATTCCACTACGAAGTTCTCGATGGAGTGTTATACATGGTCCCACCACCAAGCGTTCGGCATCAGCTAGCATCACACAACCTGGGAGTCGCCCTCGGCGTTTTTGTCAGGCAGCATCAGCTCGGCACAGTGCTCTCAGCCCCCTGTGGCGTGCGCCTGCCGGGCCAGCCGATTCCGGTGCAACCGGACATCTTCTTCGTGCACGCTGACCGGCGCCAGATCATCGGCGAAGAGTACGTGGAAGGTGCGCCGGACCTGGTGGTGGAAATCCTCTCGCCCAGCAATTGGCTCTACGACCGCAAAGAGAAGTTCTTTGCCTATCAGTCCGCTGGCGTGCGGGAGTACTGGATCGTGGACCCTCGCGCCCGCACCATCGAGATTTTCACCCTGGAAGCGGGAACCTATACCTTGCAAGGCAAGTTCGAATCAGGAGAACGGGTCTCATCGCAAGCGGTGGCTGGCTTTGAGATGACAGTGGACGAGGTCTTCGCCGAGTAGTTGAACTCGTTCATCGTCGCTTCGATCCCTTCCCTCAGCCAACACTCCACTGCGGCCACCGCCCGCTCCCTTACCTCAGCCATCGCCTCTTCCTGTTCCGCCGAGAAGTTCTGCAACACGTAGTCGGCAGGATCCATCTTGCCCGGTGGCCGGTCAATGCCCACCCGCAGGCGCGGGAAGTCGCGGCTGCTTAGTTGCTTGATGATGGAGATCATGCCTTTGTGGCCGCCCGTCCCGCCGTGGGGACGCAGCCGGACGCGGCCGATGGGCAAGTCGAGGTCGTCGAAGATCACCAGCATGTCCGCCGGCTCGATCTGGTAGAAGCGAGCCACCGGCGCCACGGCCGGCCCGCTCTCGTTCATGAAGGTGCGCGGCTTGACCAGGATCACCCGCTGCTCGCCGATGGAGCCGAGAGCCAGTCGCGCCTGGCCCTGCCGTTTGTCGAAGCGCAGGCCGTGCCTTTTCGCCAGCAAGTCCACGATCTGGTGTCCGACGTTGTGTCGGTTTTTGGCGTACTCCCGGCCCGGATTGCCTAAGCTGACAATCATCTTCTTCGGCATCGTCTTGTCAGCGCCGTCCCGTCTGCACATGTTGAGCCAGCAAGAAGGAATGTGGAAGATGGAGAATGGAGAATGGAGAATGGGTTCCCCTTCTCCCCGGCCCCCTTTCATCCTCCACCTCCACTTTCCCCTCTCCATTATCCGATTCAGCCACGGATGCGGGCCCAGAGCCAGCCCAGGAAACGTTTGAGGACGAAGTAAACTCCCACGGCGGCGAAGGCAGCCAGGGCGTATCTCGCCCCCAGCACGAAGGCGTTGCCCACGTCGCCCAGGTTGATCTGGCCGATCAGGGGGTTGAGGCCAAACAGGCCGCCATCTTCATCCTCCGCTCCTTCCGCAGCCTCGGCGGGAGCCTCCCCCTCAGCCGGGGGCAGCGAGGGCGTAGGGCGGGGCGTCGGCATGAGGATCACCGGCAGTTCGACGACCACCGTCGGCGTCGGCGGTTGCGGCGTGGGCGTCAAAGTAGGTGTGGGTGTGATCTCCGATGTGGGCGTCGGCGTGGGCTGGGTATTAGCCACCAGCACCTGGCGCACGACGGTCTCTTCGTAGTTGCCATCGAGTTTCACCACCCGCAGGCGCAGGCTGTAGGTGCCATCGGGCAGAGATGTGGTATCCCAGAAGCCCAGCACACCGCTGCTGACCTGTTCAAAATGAGCCTCGCCGATGAATATCCAATCCTCACCTGGTTCCACTTTGAAATACAGTTCGTAGCGTTGAAACTGGGGATGCAGGGCCGTGCCGGAGATGGCCACTCGCCCCCGCAAGGCGTCAAAGGGCTGTGGCGAGGTGATCACCGCTTGCGCGGCCTGTGGCCGGGGGATGGCGCGGGGGCCAGCCCATACCGCGGCCGACAGAGAAAGCAAGACGAATATGGCAAGAAGAAATGCAACCGTTCGGCGCATAGACATCCATCCAGGGTTGGTAGATTGGTAGGCTGGTAGGCTGGTAGATTGGTAGATTGGTAGGGTCAGCGGATTCCAGTTTACCGGTGTACCAGCTTACCAATCTGCCGGTGTACCGACAGGCCAACAGTGTAGCACAAAATGGCCGCGCAGACAAATGCAAGAGGCTGCGGGAAACCCGCATCCATTTGTCCCTTCGGGTGTTTTAGCGAGTGGAATCAGAGGACAAGGGCTCCGACCTTGCCTCTCCGCGTCAATTTAAGGAGGGTATCATGATCAAGATCGTCACCGATTCTACCTGTGATTTGCCGCCGGAGGTGTTCAAGCAACATGACATCACCGTCATGCCCTTGAGCATCCACTTCGGCACGGAAACGTTCCTCGATGGGGTCAACATCACCAAGGACGAATTCTTCCAGCGGCTGCGCACCGCGCCTCAGCTCCCCACCACCTCGCAGCCATCGGCCGGCGAGTTCTGCGAGGCCTTCCGGCCGCTGGTCGAAGCAGGGCACCAGGTCGTCGGAATCTACATCTCCAGTGAGTTGAGCGGCACTTGCGCTTCAGCCTTCGCTGCCTGCGAGATGCTGCCAGAGACTCCCATCTCCGTCATCGACTCCCGTTCTACGTCCGCCGGCCTGGGCTGGATGGTCTGGGAGGCGGCGCGCATGGCCGAAGCAGGGGCAGACGTTGCCGCCATCCAGGCACGCGTGGAAGAGATGGCTGACAAGATGCGGGTCTACTTCGTGGTGGACACACTGGAGTACCTCCAGAAAGGAGGCCGCATCGGCGGCGCCAGGGCGCTGTTGGGCACGATGCTGAAGATCAAGCCGCTGCTGATGATACACGAAGGCCGCGTGGAACCCCTGGAGCAGGTACGCACACGGCGTAAGGCCCTGCAGCGCATGATCGAGCTGATGGCCCAGGAGATGAGCGGTTACAGCGGGGTGCACGCGGCTGTTCTGCACGCTCAGGCGGAGGATGAAGCGAAGGCCATGGCCGAGCAGGTGTGGGCGGCCATGCCCTGCACAGAGTCCTTCATCTGCGAGATCGGTCCCGCGTTGGGCACCCACACCGGGCCGGGGGTCATCGGCCTGGCAGCGTATGGGAACTGAAGGCAGACCAACCGGCGAGACTCCGGATTGACCAAAGCGGTCACTTCTGCTATACTTCCCGCGTCGAACCGTCGAACTGTGAGCACTCGGTGAGTGCCCCTGTCCGGCACAGGAAGTAGCGAACGACACCTCTGCCAGGCGGTGGTGTTTCCACCAGCGAACACCGCCAGGTCAATCCAGGAGTTCCGGCTGTGTCTCAAACAGAGAAAGACGAAACCGCCCTGATTGCGCGGGCCAAGAGCGATCCCGACAGCTTCGGCGAGCTATACGAGCGGTACGTTGGCCGCATCTACAACTACATTTACCACCGCGTCGGCAGCCACTATGACGCCGAAGACCTGACGGCTCGCACTTTTCAGCGGGCACTGGAGCACATGGGCCGTTATGAGGATCGGGGGGCTCCTTTCTCGGCCTGGCTGTATCGTATCGCCCACAACCTGGTGGCCAACTGGCATCGCGACCGCAGCCGCCGCCAACGGAGGGTGATTTCCTTGAGCGAACTGGTGCAACTTCTCCCTCGGCATGACGGACCTGCCCATTGGGGCGAGGCCAGCGAAGAGCAAGCCGCACTGGGGACGGCGATCCGTCGCCTCCCTGCCGACCGCCAATTGCTGCTGATCCTCAAGTTCAGCGAGGAATTGCCCAATGCCCAGATCGCTGAGATCATGGGACGCAGCGAGGGAGCTATCAAGTCGTTGTACCATCGCACACTCATTGCCTTGCGCAAAGATCTGGAGGGAAGAGGTTTCTGGCGCTAACGGCCCAGGGAAGGTGTGATATGATCAAGATTCTTACTGACTCGACGTGCGACTTGCCGGTGGCCCTGCTGCGCCGGCATGATATTCGACTGATACCCATCAACATCCAGTTCGGCACGGAGACCTACGAGGAAGGGGTCACCATGGATCGGCCCAGCTTCTACCGCAAGGTGGACGAACTGCAGATGATTCCCACCACGTCACAGCCTTCGGCGGGGCGGTTTGCTGAGGTCTATCGCGAGCTGGCCGCGGGGGGTGCGGGTACGATCCTGTCCATCCACATCACCTCGAAATTGAGCGGCACCTACCAGTCGGCGGAATTGGCCAGACAGATGGTAGCTGACGAGGTGACAGTCTATACCTTTGACAGTGCCTCCGGCTCGGCCGGATTGGGCTTCATGGCTCTGGAAAGTGCGCGGATGGCTGCAGCAGGCCAGAAAGTGATGGACATTCTGCAGCGATTGAAGGAACTCCGACTGCGGATGCGGCTCATCTTCACCATGGCCGACCTCAGATATGCCCAGATGAGCGGGCGAGTAGGCAAGCTAAAAGGCACCCTGGCTTCGGTCCTGAACGTCAAACCCATCGTCGGCATGGAAGACGGGGTGATAGACGTGGTGGCCCAGGTACGGACGAGGAACAAGGCCGTCGAAAAGATCGTGGACATGATGAAGGATGCCATCGGCACGACGGAACCGGCGAACCTGGCCGTGATCCACGCCGAGGCGCTACAGGAAGGACAGAAGCTGCTGGAGCGGGTGCAGCGAATGTTCAACTGTCAAGACACCTTCATCGAGGATCTGGCCATCTCCCTGGCCGCCAACCTGGGGCCGGGGACACTGGGCCTGGTCGCCTATCAGGTCTGAGCAGAACTGCCAGGGGATCGGAAAAGGGGAGATAGAGGAGGAAAGCAAAAGTGGATGAGAGAATGCTGGCGGAAGTCCTGGCGGCCCACGCCGATCAATTGGTGCGGGGGGAAGCGCGGGAAGCCGAATACCTGGCCTTGTTCCCCGACTACAGGAAGGAGTTGGCGCTTTTGCTGGAGCTGGCGCGGCGGGTCAAAGATACGCTGGCGTTGGTGCAGCCATCGGAGGCTTTCCGCAGAAGGCTGCACCAGGAACTTTCGACAACCGGCCGGCGGCGGCTGACGGCTTCGTTGCCCAGCGAGCGACCCCGCTGGCGCCAGCCCTGGGTCATCGGCGCGGCGGCGCTGGGCTCGGCCATTTCCCTGGCCTCGGCGGTGGGCGTGGTCGCCTATCTGCGGCGCTCCAAAGCGGCGGGGCCGGCGACAGCCGTCTAGCGCCCATCTGAAAACCCAGAGAGCCGACACCCCGTCGGCGGTTCATTGGCGGCGGGGAGCCGCCTCTGCAGAGCTTGCAGAAAACGGCTAATGAGGGCCTCTACGAGAGCAATGCGCGCTCTCTGGAGGCCTCTTTGTGCATTTGTGCATTACGAAAGGGAGGATACGTCTCGTGGCCGAACAATATGCACGCATCACCGGCTGGGGCATGTACGTCCCCGAACGGGTTTTGAGCAATCATGACCTGGAGCAGATGGTGGACACCAGCGACGAATGGATCTTGAGCCGCACGGGCATCCGCGAGCGGCGCATCGCCGCCGAGGGAGAAACGACGGTGACGATGTCCCTGGCGGCGACTCACCAGGCGCTGCAGCGGGCGCACGTGCCAGCCGCCGACCTTGACCTGATCATCGTCGCCACTTCCACGCCGGATTACCTCTGCCCCTCTGCCGCCAGCATCCTGCAGCACCGCCTGGGAGCTAAAAAGGCGGCAGCCTTCGATCTGGTGGCCGGCTGCTCCGGCTTCGTCTACGGGCTGGTGACTGCCAGCCAGTTCATTCAGACCGGCCTCTACGAGCGGGTGCTGGTGGTGGGAGCGGAGACTCTTTCCGTGGGCGTGGATTGGGCCGATCGCGACACCTGTATTCTCTTCGGCGACGGCGCGGGAGCGGTGGTCGTGCAGTCCAGTTCCAGCCCCACAGGCATCCTGGCCGCCGAACTGGGCTCCGATGGCTCCGATTGGGATGCGCTGATGGTCCCCGGCGGCGGCAGCGCCAATCCCTTCTCCCAGCAGGTGCTGGATAGGGGAGAGAACTACTTGCGCATGGATGGCCGCCGCGTCTTCAAGTTCGCCACGCACATCATGAGCGAGAGCGTGCGCCGCGTGGTGAGCCAGAGCGGCGTGCCTTGGGAGGAGATCAAGCTGGTCATCCCCCACCAGGCCAATGCGCGCATCATTGATCTGGCCGTGCGCCGCTTGCGGCTGCCGCCGGAAAAGGTGATGGTCAATCTGGATCGCTACGGCAACACCTCGGCGGCATCCATTGCACTGGCGCTGTGCGAGGCGGTGGAGGAGGGGAGGCTGCGGCCGGGGGATCACGTGGTGCTGGTGGGCTTCGGCGCCGGGCTGACCTGGGCGACGGCCGTGGTGCATTGGCAGCCCACGGAGCCCGAGGGGATTCTGGTGGTGGATTGGCCGGTGCGCGAGCGGCTGGCACAACAGGCGGCCCGCCTGCGCACGGCAGCCTGGAACGCCCGCGTGGCCGTCTCCACCCGCGCCAGCGAGGCGACGATGGCGCTGCTGTTGCCGCTCTACACCTGGACCGGACGGCGGCGGAAGAAGAAGGCGGATCGCAGGACAACAACGGATGGCAAGTAACCTCACAATCAACCGGCCGCTTCGGTCGTCGCCCGCGCCTCGGCGGCCAGGATGATGTCGTAGGCGTAGTTCTGCACTCTGGGGGGCACGTCGTCCCACGTTCCAGCAGCGTCCAGCAGCCGCAGCACGTGGTTGATGCCCCAGTTATACGCTGCCAGCAGCCAATAGTCCTCGAGGCGCTTGCGGGTCTGCAACTGCTGCCGCAGCCAGACCCAGTAGGCTGCCGCCAACCGGATGTTGCTGGCCGGGTCGAAGGGGTCGAACAGATCCAGCTTGGCTGCCCACTGGTTCCAGGTGGCGGGGTGAATCTGCATCAGCCCGTATTCGCCCGCGCCACCAATGGCCAACGGGTCCCAGCGGCTCTCCCGCCATCCCTGCTCCAGCAGCAGCCGCCAGTCCAGGCCATACTCAGTGGCCATGTCCTTGTAGATTTGCAGATAGGGTTCATCCATGGTTACGTCCCTCTGATTCGACAGCCCCAAGGCGCAAACGCCGGCTGGAGCCCGGTGGCTAACGCCCTCCCCCCACCAATGCCCACAGGCGGGGGCCGAAGAGCAACAACCCCACGACGACGGAAACGATGGCGGCGAAGATCACTGCCCCGGCGGCAACATCCTTGGCCGACTTGGCCAGAGGATGAAACTCCCGCGTCACCGCGTCCACCGCCGCCTCGGCCACGGAGTTGAACATCTCGGCCACGAAGACGAAACCGATGGTCAGCGCCAGGACGGCCCATTCCACCAGGCTCAGGCGCAGCACGGCGGCCAGCGCCACGGCCAGCAGGGCGATGACCAGGTGGATGCGGGCGTTGCGCTGTGTGCGCAGGACATGCGCCAGGCCAGCGAAGGCATTGCGGAAGCTGGTCGGCAGGTCCGAGCGCCATTTGTTTTCCGCTTCTCTCGACGTCTCAGAGGGTAGCCCCGCCAGAATCTGCTCCTGCCGCCCCCACATCGCCGCCTCTGCTGCGGACGTGGCGTGATCGTGCCCCAGCAGATGCAATACGCCATGCACGACCAGCAGCCGCAACTCGTCGGCCAGGGAGTGACCGGCGGCTGCCGCCTGCGCCGCGGCGCGGGGGGAGGCGATGACCACATCGCCAAGATAACTCGCTGCCTCCGGCCCCTCCACGAAACGTTCCTCGCTGCTGCGGGCGGGAAAGGCTAGCACGTCAGTCACCGCGTCCACGCCCCGGTAGCGTGCGTTCAGTTCCTGCACCTGGGCGTCGCTGGTCACCACCAGGGTCATCTCCCCACTGTATTGCCCTGCCGACACCAGAGCCGCCACCGCCGCGGCGCGCAGGGCGGCAACGTCTGTCTGCTCGGCGAACTCCACATCCACCTGCACGGCGACGGCAGGGCTGGGCGGGCGCTTACTCCGGCTCACTTTCGGTCTCCGCCTGGGCAGGAATAGCTGGTGACGGCTCGGGGTAGCGGATGCGCGGATGATGCACGCCCCGCAGCACGTCCACGAAGGCCCGCCGTACGCGATCCAGGTCGCGCAAAGTCAGCTCGCTCTCGTCCAGTTCCCCCTCCAACAACTTCTGGCCGATGATACGGTGCACCAATTTCTTAAGTTCTTCCACATTCGCAGGAGGAACGGCGCGCACGGCGGCCTCGCAGCTATCGGCCAGCATGACGATGGCCGTCTCGCGGCTCTGTGGCTTGGGGCCGGGATAGCGAAAGTCCGCCTTGTTGACCACCGTATCCCCGTCCGCCTGCTCCGAGGCCTTTTGGTAAAACACGCTGACCAAACCCTTGCCCTGGTGTTCGGGGATGAAGGCGCGGACGCGTTCGGGCAAACGGTACTTCTCGGCCAGATCGAGGCCATTCTTGACGTGGCTGACGATGATCTGGGCGCTGGTATAGGGGTCCAATTGCTCGTAAGGATTGCTCTGCTCGGCCTGGTTTTCGACGAAGAAGTGCGGGCGGACGACCTTGCCGATGTCATGGTAGAAAGCCCCCACACGGGTCAGGATGGCATCGGCACCGATGACACTGGCCGCTCGCTCGGCCATATTGCTGACGATGATGCTGTGATGATAGGTGCCGGGAGCCTTGAGCACCAACTGCCGCATCAGCGGGTGGGTGGGGCGGGAAAGCTCGATCAATTGCAGCGAGGTAACCATGCCGAAGAGCGTGCCCAGCAAGAAAAGGCCCAGCAGGGTGAGGCTGATGGCCAGCACGCCATTGGCCACCGCCGCGCCGGCCAGCTCGGCGATTCCCGTCAGGTCGAGATTGCGATCGGGCAGCCGGAAGGCGGCCAGCACAGCTAGATTGGACAGGGCCACATAGCCCGCGGCCCCGGCGAAGCTGCTGAGCCGCTCGCCCCGGCCCAGGGTGAACGCGCCGGCCAGCGCGCCGACCACAGCGTAGGTAACGATTTCCGGCGCGCCGTTGGTGAGATAGCCCACCAGCAGCCCGAAGCTCAGAGTGATCAGGGTGGCCAGCCGCAGGTCGAAAAGGGAACCCACGAGCATGGACAGCGCGGCCAGAGGGAAAAGATAGGGCAGGAGGGAACGCTGGGGGAGCATGAACTTGGCCAGCAGCAAGAAAACGATCATCAGCAAGGACAACAGAGGGGGCCAACGCCGTCGCTCCCAGAATTCCGGCGCGAAACGAAGCAGATAAGCCCAGATGAGCGCTGTGAGAATCAGGACGAAAAGGATCGTGCCGCCTGCTTGCCACCAGTCCCCGGCCGCCTCGTGCAAGCCCAGTTGCTCCAGGGCCTCCACGTCCAATCCGTCCACGATGTCGCCCCCCCGCACGATGATCTCCCCTTCGGCAAAGGAGACGGTGACAGGCTCCACCGCCTCCCGCGCCGCCTGGCGGGCAGCCTCTGTCTTTTCCGCATTGTAGAAGCTGTTGGGCTGCAACAGCGCTTTGGTCAGAGCGCTGACGACTTCCACTTCCTCATCCGAGAGTGTCACTTGCAGGCCGATGAAGCTATCCACACGGCGGCGCGCCGCGGCGAGCTGATGCTCTCGAATCTCTTCCCGCATGGCCCGATTGACCACCAGCGGCACCTCCCCAGCCACGCGCAGCCACGCTTCGTTGCCGAGGGCCAGCGTCTGGCTGATCGCCTGGGTGGAGAGGCTGACATCGGGGATGGCTTTGATCCAGGCGATCTGATCTTCCACCGTGGCGTAGGCATCGGCGCGTAGCGAGCCAATGTAGTCCAATATCTCGCGGGAGCGCGCCACCCGCTGGTTGCGGATCTGGGCCTGCGGGAGATCGTACTCGTCGGGTACAGAGGCCTCAGCACTGCGGCGAGCCTCCTCCGTGAGCAACTCGCTGATGTAGTGGTGAGGACGAGGGGCACGGATGTCTACCGAGCTGACATCGCCCGCTTGCAGGGCGATGCGATCCGTGGGAGAGAGGCGCAGCGTCAGGATGAGGACGGCCGCGAGGGCGAAGAGCGCGCTGAAGAAGATCCCCGGCAGCCTCTCACGCCAGGAGACGCGTGGCCCTGCCTCCCTGAGTGAGCGGGCGCTTTCCTCGACGATCCCTTCGATGTCCATGACTTCTTGCTAAAGGTCGCTCACTACGAGGCGACGCGCAGGAGCTCCTGGACGACCTGGTTGACCAGCTTGCCGTCGGCCAGCCCGCGCAGTTCCTCCATCAGGGGGCGCATCACCAGGCCCATCTGCCGCGGGCCGGTGGCGCCCACTGCGGCGATCACCCGCTGGGCGATCTCGGCGATCTCCTCCCGCGTGAGCTGTTGGGGCAGGTAGCTTTCCAGCACTGCCAGTTCAGCTTGCTCCTGCTCCACCAGGTCCGGGCGGCCGCCCTTTTCGAACTCCACGATGGCATCGCGGCGCTGCTTGGCCTCCTTGGCGATGATGACCAGGATTTCCTGTTCGCTCAGCGTACGGGCTTCCTCTCCGGCGACCTCTGCCTGGCGAATGGCCGTCTTCACGGCGCGCAGGGCCAGCTTGCGCACCTGGTCGCCGCCGCGCATCGCCTCTTTCAGGTCGGCGTTCAACCTATCCATCAAGTCCATGTCGTTCTCCTGTGGTTCCTTCAGTTCTCTCTCAATTGTAGTCAAAAGGGGTAAGCTGTCAAACTGGCCTCGAAGACCCTCCTGGGCCGCCTGGGCTTGTGCCCAGCAGCCCGCGAGAGGGGGCGGTCAAGAAACACAGCTTCTTGACCCCAGGGCTACACGGGCCCGGGGTCGGGGTTGGATCGCTGCCCTTATCCTACCACGGGATGCGCCCGGCGGCAAGTTGGCGTTCGCCGGGTGTTGTCAAACAACAGAGAATGTGCTAAAATGACTGTCAGAGGGAGGTATAGCTGAACATGAAAGCTGTGGTTATGGCTGGGGGGCAGGGTTCGCGGCTGCGGCCGTTGACCGTGGGCCGCCCCAAGCCTATGGTACCCGTGGTCAACAAGCCCGTGCTGGGCCATATCCTGGAACTGCTGAAGCGGCATGGGATTACCGAGGTGATTGTCACCGTCCAGTACCACGCCGAGTCTCTGGAGGACTACTTCGGCGACGGCCAACACCTGGGACTGAACATCACTTACGTCGTCGAAGAGGTGCCGCTGGGCACAGCCGGCAGTGTGAAGAACGCCCGGAAGCACCTGGACGACCCCTTCCTCGTCATCAGCGGCGACGCGTTGACCGATTTCGATCTTGGCAAGATCATCGCCTTTCACCAAGAGAAGGGGGCCACCGCCACCCTGGCCCTCTACCGGGTGCCCAATCCGCTGGAATACGGCGTGATCATCACCGATGCCGATGGGCGCATCGTCCAGTTCCTGGAAAAACCCAGTTGGGGCGAGGTCATCTCCGACCAGGTGAACACCGGCATCTACGTGTTACAGCCGGAGGTGCTGGAACTGATTCCGGAAGGAGAATCCTGCGACTGGAGCCAGCAGGTCTTTCCGCAACTTTTGGAGCGGGGCGAGCCCATGTTCGGCTACGTGGCCGAGGGATACTGGTGCGATATCGGCAACCACGAGGAGTACCTGCGCGCCTGTCATGACGTCCTACAAGGCCGCGTACAACTGGCCGAACTGGGCCATCACATCGGCGGCCGTATTTGGACCGGCGGGGATGTGGAGATCGCACCGGATGCGCAACTGTACGGCCCCATATATCTGGGCAACGAGGTGAAGATCAAGGGCGGGGTGATCATCCACGGCCCAGCGGTGGTGCGCGATAACACCATCGTTGATAATCAAGCACACGTTGAACGCAGCGTCATCTGGCGCAACTCCTACATCGGCGAGGCTGCCGAATTACACGGGGCCATCATCGGCCGCCAGTGCAGCATCAAGGCCAAGGCGGCCATCTTCGAAGGCGTGGTCATCGGCGACAACTGCGTGGTGGGCGAACGGGCGGTCATTCATGCCAACGTCAAGCTCTGGCCGGGCAAGGAGGTGGAGCCGGGGGCCACAGTGAAGTCGAGCATCGTCTGGGGGCGGCAAGGGCGCAAAGTGCTTTTCGGACGCTTTGGCGTCACCGGCGTGGTCAACGTGGATCTGACGCCAGAGTTCGCGGCCAAGCTGGGCGCGGCCTTCGCCGCCACGCTGCCCAAGGGGTCCCTGGTGGTCATCAACCGCGATCCACACCGCAGCCCGCGCATGCTGAAACGGGCCATCATCTCCGGGCTGCCCTCCGGCGGCGTCAACGTCTGGGATACGCGGACGATGCCCATGCCCGTCGCCCGCTACTACACTCAGGTGACGGAAGCCGTGGCCGGTGTGCACGTGCGCCTCTCCCCGCATGACCAGCGGGTGGTGGACATCCGCTTCATAGACGGCGATGGGCTGAATCTGAACAAGGGAGCCGAGCGCGATATCGAGAGGGCTTTCTTCAGCGAGGACTTCCGCCGCGCCTACATGGATGACATTGGCACCATTGACTACGCACCGCAGGTGATAGAGCGCTACACGGAAGGCTTCATGGCCGCGCTCGACGCCGAAGCTATCCGCCAGCACCGCTTCAAGATCGTGGTGGACTGTGCCTACGCGCCCAACGCCCTGGTGTTGCCCTCGTTGCTGTCGGCTCTCCACGTGGATGTCGTCCCCCTCAATGCCAACCTGGACGAGAGCAAAATGTCCGTGCTGTGGGAGGAGTTCGAGGCCGGTCTGGAGCAGTTGAGCAAGATCGTGAGTGCGTTGGGCACAGACATGGGCGTGCGCCTGGATGTCGGCGGGGAGAAGATCTTCCTGGTGGATGACAGTGGACGGATTTTACCCGATGCCGTGGCCTGCGCCGCTATGGCTGATCTGGCCCTGCGAGCCGCTGGCGGCGGCGTGCTGGTCGTGCCGGTGGATCAGTCCTCGCTCTTCGAGCAGATCGCCGCCCGCCACGGCGGCCGGGTAGTGCGTACCAAGGTTGATTCCCATGCGCTGATGAAAGCAGCCTGCCAGGAGGGAGTCATCATGGCCGGAGATGGCACAGGGAGCTTTGTCTTCCCCGCCTTCCATCCCGCCATGGACGGTCTGATGGCCACAGCCAAGCTGCTGGAGCTCCTGGCCACCCAGCAGACGCGGCTTTCGGAAGTGGTGGCCAGATTGCCGCCCTCCTTCGTTGTCAAGGGGCAGGTCAGTTGTCTCTGGGAAGCCAAGGGAACGGTCATGCGTTTGTTGATCGAGCAGTATCAGGACTCATGCACCGAGACCATTGATGGCCTCAAGATCTGGTTGGCCGACCGGACTTGGGTGCTGATGCGGCCCGACCTGGACAGACCGCTCTGCCACGTCGTCGCCGAGGCGGGTTCCACCGCCGAGGCGGCAGAGATCGTCGAGAAGTACTGTCGGGTGCTCGAGAGATTGCAGGAATGATCTGAAAGCCGTGGAAGCGGGGCCTGCGCAGCGAAAGCCCGGGGAGTACGAGGGGTGTCCCCTCGCCCTGCATCCGCCACTGCATAGTTGCGGCTGGGCCGAATCCCTGCGCCAGTCCAAGCGGCCAGAAATTTGACTTTGCCGACGAGATGTGGTATCATTCGCTACAAACCGCTCCCTTGGTCAGGCCGGGGACGACCTGGTGACCGGGGTGGTTGCTGAACCCGCCTGGCTATGTCTTGGGTCTCCTGCCCACGTTCCCGACCACAGGAAGACTCCATCGTCTGTCGTCTGTCCCGCTCGCACGATCATTCATTGTGTCGTCCGTTGTGTGTGTTGCGTGTCTGTCGCTCAACACATTCCCCTGAGCCAGCCCCGGCTGGCGAGGTACTCCAGTTTTGTTCATCTGAGGCTTGCAGCCCGTGGGTACGTTCAACTTTGCGGCAAGATATGCTGTTCTCCGCTTGTCGCCCTGGTGGATGTGTTCACATTTTGGTGAATGCATTCTGGATCCCCTCATGTGTTCAGGAGCACCCAGCAGAGTTGCGTTTTTGAAAAGGTGAAGCTTGCCTGGATCTCTGGGGTAGCTTTGCTGCGATGCGTCGCATGGCAGGATTCGGAAAGGAGGTGGAGATGTAAAGCAGAAAAGCAACACGGATATTTGTGTCGGCATCTGCCACAACCGCAGTCTCTTAATGATACATTGGAGGAGTACAAATGAAACGCTTTGGTTTACTGCTCAGTCTGGTCATGGTGGCCTCTTTACTGGTCGCCTGTCCCTCACCCACCCCTCAGATCATCGAGGTTCCGAAGGAAGTTGTCGTTGAGAAGACAGTCATCGAGACCGTAGAGGTGGAGAAGGAGGTCGTCGTCACCGCCACACCGGAGCCGAAGGAGCCGGTCATCCTGCGCTACGCTGACAAGGCCGCCGACCTGGGCACCATGGATCCCCACTTCGCTGCATCCACCAACGACCGCAACCTGGTGGACATGATCTTCAACGCTCTGGTGCGCTACAAGCCAGGCGACGGCTCGGTCATTGAGCCGGACATGGCCGAGAAGCTGCCCGAGCCGGAACTCGTGGACGGCAAGCAGGTGTGGACCTTCAACCTGCGCCGCGGGGTGATGTGCCATCCCTCTGACGAGGTACCGTCCTACGAGCTGACAGCCGAGGACGTGGTCTGGTCGTTCGGTAAGTCCGCCAACCCCGACACCTCTGCCTATGCCGGCGAGTACGGCGGCATGGCCGTCGAGGCGGTGGACGACTACACCGTCAGGATCACGCTGGATGACCCGATCTCGCCCGTGCTCTTCTTCCCCAAGGTGGCGGACTACGCGGGCGGCTTCATCGTCTGCAAGAAGTCCTACGAGGCCATCGGCGCCGAGGCCTTCAAGACCCACCCCATCGGCACCGGCCCCTTCACGTTCGAAAGCTACAGCCCCCAGGAGAAGGTCATGCTGGTGGCCAACGACGCCTACTTCCGCGGCCGGCCGCTGCTGGACGGCGTCGAATACCGCTACATGCCCGAGATCAACAGCCGCGAACTCGGCCTCATGTCGGGAGAATTGGACGCCATCAACGGCGCGGCGGAAGGGATCTGGGTCGAGCGGATGAGCCAGGAGCCGGGCATCCGCGTGGACGTCTACGGCGTGGGCGAAGTGGCTACCGTCCACTTTAACCTCACCGTCGAGCCTCTGGACAATCCCTTGGTGAGAAAGGCCATTGCCTATGCCCTGGACCGGGACGAGTTCCTGGCCCTCTTCGGCGAGCCGGTCGCCGCGAACGTCTACTCGCCAGTGCCGGCCCAGTTCCTGGCCGGCGGGCTGACCCAGAAGGAAGTCGCCGAGCTGGGCCTGGAGTACGCCGTAGACCGCGAGAAGGCCAAGGAGCTGCTGGCCGAGGCCGGCTATGCCGATGGCTTCTCGCTGGAGATGGTAACCTCGGAGCGAGAGTCCTACCTCAAGAACTACGAGTCCATGCAGGCTCAGTTGGCCGAGATCGGCATTGACATCAAGATCAACGTGGTTGATCACGCCAGCATGCACAGCCTGATCCGCGAGGACGTCAACCCCATTGTGATCTACGTCGCCTGGCGACCTAATGCCGATGTCTACCTCACCCGCTTCTACCACTCCGACTCCATCGTCGTGACCGGCGCCAAGCCGGACACCAACTTCTCCCACTACGATCAGATTGACGACCAGATCGAGGCCGCCCGGGTGGAGCTCGACCCTGACAAGCAGGTCCAGATGTGGAAGGACGCGCAGATCAAGACCCTGGAGGATATGATCTCCTATCCGCTGCAGTATCAGAACCAGGTCACTGCGCGCCACGACTACGTGGACTTCGGCCACGAGCTGAAATCCGTCCTGGCGCTCTACGCCCAGTTCACGGAAAACACCCGCATCGTCAAGTAGCAGCAGTTGGGTCTGGGGTCTACTCTGTAGGCCCCAGACCATTGCTACACGGAAGCGGTGCGCAAGCAAACAGGCAGAAGCTGACGGCGCAGTGCTCGTCAGCCTTCTGGAGCGTTGTTTTCACCGTCTGGGGGGCTCAGGGCGATGCTTTGGCGCTGTGCCGGAGCCCCCCTTTCCTGTCTCTGGACGAGGTGCTCACGTCGAATCCTCCGAGCGCCGAGTTCTTATCTATCGTCTCCTCCGCCCCGCTCGGGCAATGAACACAGAGGTGACTTATGTTCAAATACCTGGCAACCCGTTTCGCGCTGGCCATTCCCACCATGCTGGCCGTGCTGACGCTGGTCTTCTTCGTCGTCCGGGTGATCCCCGGCGATCCAGCTACGGCTGCCCTGGGCGACTACGCCTCCAAAGAAGCCGTGGAAGCGCTGCGCGAACGCATGGGGCTGAACGCTCCGCTCTACGTGCAGTACTTCCGGTTTCTGGGGGACCTGCTCCGCGGCAACCTGGGCACCTCCATGATCACCGGCAAGCCGATCAGCGAAACGGTGCTGTCCGTGTTACCTTACACACTACAACTGACGCTATCGGCTGTCTTCCTCGGAGCCCTGTTTGGCGTCCCCATCGGCGTATACACCGCGGTCAAACGCAACAGTCTCGCCGACTATCTGGGGCGCATCCTGTCCCTGGCCGGGCTTTCTGTGCCCGCTTTCTACCTCGGCATCCTGATCATGCTGCTCTTCGCCATCAAATTCAAGCTGTTCCCGGCGGTGGGTGGGGGTGACCTGCATGATCTGAAAGACAATCTCCAGCACTTGGTGCTCCCAGCGCTGAGCCTGGGGCTGATCATGACCACCTCGGTCTCCCGGCTGACTCGCTCGGCAATGCTGAATGTCCTCAGTGAGCACTACGTGCGGACTGCTCGCTCCAAGGGGCTGGAGGAGCGAGTGGTCATCATTGGTCACGCCCTGCGCGCCGCCCTGGTGCCTATTGTCTCCATCGTCGGCATCTGGGCCGCCAACCTGGTCGCCGACTCGGTCCTGACGGAGACCGTCTTCGCCCGGCCCGGATTGGGTAAGATGCTGGTGGGGGCCATCATGCAGCGCGACTACACTGCTCTACAGTCGGTGATGGTGATATACACGCTCTTCATCGTGGTCATCAACCTGCTCACAGACGTTGTCTACAGCCTGGTTGACCCCCGGATAACTCACTACTGAGGAGACAATGTCAGTAAGCCAGGCGTAGTCTAGCCCCTTGTGGGCTTGGAGCAGCAGAAACGGGCACAAGGCCCTATATGCTACACCTTAGCTTGATGACATTGACTGAGGAGTCACAGCAGATGAGTCAAGAACAGAAGGGCCAACCGGAAGCCACGTTCCAACTGCGCAGCCAGAGACAGCGCATACTGCGAACGTTCCTCAGGAACAGGACAGCTATCCTGGGCCTGGTTTTGGTCATACTGATCGCCATCGCCGCCATCTTTGCCGACGATTGGTTCATTGCCATCTTTCAAGGCCGAGACGCCGAGCCACTCCTGGCACAGTTTAACCCGGTGAAGCAAGACACGCGCAACCGTCTGGCAGCCCCCGATTCGGAGCATATCATGGGACTGGATCCCTATGGCCGGGATACCTGGGCGCGCATCTTGTACGGCGCCAGGGTTTCGCTGATGGTGGGCCTTGCTTCCGTCCTGTTGGGTGGCTCCCTGGGCGTCCTGATGGGGCTCGTGGCCGGATATTGGGGGGGGCGGGTCGAAAACATCATCATGCGGGCAGTGGACGTGCTCATGGCCTTCCCCAGCCTGATCATGGGCCTGATGGTCCTGGCGGTGCTGGGGGGAGGGTTGTCCAAGATGATCCTGGCCATCGGGATTGTTCTGTCGCCCACGTTCGCCCGCGTGGCCCACAGCGCCACGCTGGCGATCAAAGAGAACGAGTACGTGGAAGTCGCCCGGTCGCTGGGCGCCGGCAGGTTCAGGATCATCCGCACGCATGTCCTGCCCAATGTTTTGGGCGAGATGGTGGTGCTGGCCAGCATCTGGATTGCCACCGCCATCCGCGTGGAGGCTAACCTCAGCTTCATTGGGCTGGGTGTCTCCCCTCCCACGCCCGCCTGGGGCACGATGATCCGGGAGGGCACGCGATATCTGGCCGATGCCCCTTGGGTCTCTATTTTCCCTGGCCTGGCCATTCTCATCACGGTCTTGGGCTTTAACCTGGTCGGCGACGGGCTGCGCGACATCTTGGACCCCCGGCTGCAGCAGTAGCCGGAGCAGGTGCTCCGATCCGAGATGGGCGCATCTCCACGGCAAGCCCGAGCGACTTCGGAGGCAGACTCCTTATGGCAGAGACAATACTCGAGGTGAAGGGTCTCGAAACCCGGTTCTTTACCCCCGATGGTGTGGTCAAAGCGGTCAACGGCATCTCCTACACCCTGGACAGAGGGGAGATCATGGCCATCGTGGGAGAAAGCGGCTGCGGAAAGAGCGTGGGGGCCATGTCGCTCATCCGGCTGATTCCGGAGCCGCCCGGCAAAGTCACCGCGGGTGAGGCACTGTTCATGGGCCGCGACCTGTTAAAGATGAACAGGGAGAGCATCCGGCAGGTGCGGGGCAAAGAGATCGCCATGATCTTCCAGGACCCCATGACATCGCTCAACCCGGTGCTGACCATCGGCCACCAAATCGGCGAGGCGTTGCGGCTGCACATGGGCATGGACAAACGCGAGGCTCGGCAACGCGCCAGCGAAATGCTGGAACTGGTCAACATTCCCGAAGCCGCCAATCGCATTGACGACTACCCTCATCAGTTCTCTGGTGGCATGCGCCAGCGGGCGATGATTGCCATGGCCCTGGCCGGCAACCCCTATGTCCTGATCGCCGACGAGCCCACCACCGCGCTGGACGTGACCATTCAGGCTCAGATCGCCAAATTGGTCAAACGGCTGCGCGATGAGCTGGGGATGGCGGTTATCTGGATCACCCATGATCTGGGCGTGGTCGCCGGGCTGGCGGAGCGGGTGCTGGTGATGTACGCCGGGTCCATTGTCGAGGAGGCGCTGGTCGAGGACCTGTACGCCGTGCCATCCCACCCCTACACGCTGGGTCTGCTGGGGTCGCTGCCGCGACTTGATCTGCTGCGGGATGAACGGCTGACCTCCATTGAGGGAATGCCACCCGATCTGATTGCGCTGCCCGAAGGATGCCCCTTTGCTGCCCGTTGCGAGTACGCGTTGGATCGTTGTCGGGAGGAAAAGCCGCCGCTACTACCTACAGCGCCCCGCCACAAGGTGGCTTGCTGGGTGGACCTGAATACGGGGAGGGAGCGATGAGTCAGAATCGGGAAGAGGTTCTGGTTCGGGTTGAGGAGCTAAAGAAGCATTTCCCCATCATGCGGGGGATGATCTTCAAGCGGCAGGTCGGTTCCGTCAGGGCGGTAGATGGCGTCTCCTTCGAGGTCTTCCGCGGAGAGACTCTCGGCCTGGTGGGGGAGAGTGGATGCGGTAAGTCCACGACCGGACGCACCATCCTGCAGCTTTACCGGCCTACGGCCGGGGCCGTTTACTTCGAAGATGTCAACCTGGCCCAGTTTCAGGGCGCCGAGTTGAACCGCATGCGCCGCCGCATGCAAATGATCTTTCAGGATCCCTACGCTTCTCTGGATCCACGCATGACCGTGGGCAGCATCATCAGTGAGCCGTTAGACATTCACGGTGTTGGCAGCGGCAAGGAGCGCAAGGAGCGGGTGCAGGAGCTGCTGGACGTGGTGGGGCTGAGCCCTTACTTCGTCAACCGCTACCCGCACGAGTTCTCCGGCGGCCAGCGCCAGCGTATTGGCGTGGCCCGCGCCCTGGCCTTGAACCCGGACTTCATCATCTGCGACGAGCCCATCTCGGCCCTGGATGTCTCCATCCAGGCCCAGGTGGTCAACCTGTTGGAAGACCTGCAGGCCCAGTTTGGTCTCACTTACCTGTTCATCGCCCACGACTTGAGCATGGTGCGACACATCAGCGACCGCATGGCCGTCATGTACCTGGGCAAGATCGTGGAGCTGGCCAACCGCGTGGAGTTGTATGAACACCCGCTGCATCCCTATACCCAGGCCTTGCTCTCGGCCGTGCCCATTCCAGACCCGGTGGCCGACGCCAAGCGGCAAGAGATCATCCTGGAGGGTGAGGTTCCCAGCCCCGCCAACCCGCCCAAGGGGTGCAACTTCAACACTCGCTGCCCCCACGCGATGGACATCTGCCTGCAGTCCGAACCCGAGTTCAAAGACGTCGGTGCTGGGCATCGGGTGGCTTGTTTCCTCGTGTGAGAACCTGTGTGAGAACCTTTCCGGTCAAACAGGAGAGACATATGTTTAAGAAAGTGCTCGTTCCCCTGGATGGTTCCGAACTGGCCGAAGCAGTGTTGCCCTGCGTGGAGGAGCTCGGAAAACGGTGTGCGGCCGAGATCATCCTGCTGCAGGTGGTGGCCATACCCCGCGACACACCCACAGTTTCCTCATACCAGACCCCCATGACCTTGCCCGGCTCGACCGAAGACGTGGTCATTTCCCGCTATCCCATACACCGGGAGCAGGAGATGGAAAGCCTGCGCATAGAGACAGAACGCTCTCTGGCGGCGGTGAAGGAACGGTTGGGCAAAGCTGGGCTCAGGGTCCGTGTGGAAGTGCTGTTCGGACGGCCAGCGGAGAGGATCGTCGAGTATGCATCGAAGGAGAAGGTGGATCTGATCGCCATGTCCACGCATGGGCGTAGTGGCTTCGGCCGCTGGATCTTCGGCAGCGTGGCCGACAAAGTCCTGCGCGCCGCCGCCCTCCCCATCTTGTTGATCAGACCGCCGGGCGCTGCTGACAGGTATGGCCGACTGCCCGGCGTCGAGCTCGAATTGTGAAGGGTTGATACCCCGAAGCCCCAACTGCAACCACGGTCGCGGAGGAATGCGATGTCAAGAGCCGTGAAATTCCTTTACCTGACGCAAGAGCAAGTCATCGAGTGTGGCGGTCTGGACATGGTCCAGACCGTTCAAGCTGTGGAGAAGGTCTTCCGCCTGCTGGACGAGGGGGAGTGCATCGAGCCCCAGGCCCCCATTATCCATTGGAACGGCACGCACCGGCGGCGCATCAGCATGCATCCGGCCTACATCGGCGGCGACGTCCAGGTGACCGGCATCAAGTGGATCCCCAGCAACCCGGAGAATCCGGTCAAGCGGAACATGCCCCGCGCCAACGCGCTCATCATCCTCAACGATCCGGACACCGGCTTCCCGCTGGCCGTCATGGATGGCACGGTGATCAGCGCCATGCGCACCGGCGCCGTCGTCGGCGTGGGGGCCAAGTACCTGGCCCGGCCCGACGCCGAAGTCGCCGGGCTCATCGGCGCCGGGGTCATCAACCGCACCCAACTGATGGCCCTGCACACCACTCTGAAGCAACTCCGGCTGGTCAAGCTGTTCGACCTGGTGCCAGAGAAGGCCCGCGCCTTCGCCGCCGAGATGGGCGAGCAACTGGGCCTGGACATCCAGGTGGTGGAGAGCGCGCAGGCTGCGGTGGAAGGCGCCGACGTGGTCGCTCCGGCGACGAACGTGGGCCCGGAGGACCGCTACATTCCCCCCGAATGGATCAAAGAGGGCGCCTATCTGGCCAACCTGTCCGTCAACGACTACACCCTGGAAGCCGTGGCGGCTTGTGACAAGGTCGTCGTGGATCACAAGAAACAACTGCAAAGGCCCCGCACGCTGCTCTCCGATGCGGTGGCCCACGGGGTGGTGAGCGCCGACGACATCGTCGAGTTCGGAGCCATCGTCAACGGCAAGCAGCCAGGCCGCACCGGCGACGACGAGCGCATCCTCTTCAGCCCCCTGGGCATGGGCATCGAAGATCTCATCAACGCGCACCGCGTCTACCAGGAAGCCCGTCGCCGGGGCATCGGCCAGGAACTGGAGCTGTGGCACGAGCCGCACTGGACGTAGAGACAAGCATGCACACACCCAAGGTGGGCATTCTGGGCGCGGGCAACGGCGCCCAGGCCATGGCCGGGCACCTGGGCCGGCAAGGGATTCCCGTCCGCCTGTACAGCCGGTTCGCAGAAGAGCTCGTCGCCCTGCGGGAACAGGGCGGCGTCACGGTGGAAGGGGCCGTTGAGGGCTTCGGCCCCGTCGAGCTGGCGACGACAGACCCCGCCCCCGTCGTAGGCTGGGCCGACATCATCATGGTGGTCGTGCCTGCCACGGCCCACCGCTTCATGGCCGAGATCTGTGCACCCCTCCTGCACGACGGCCAGAGCGTGCTGCTGAATCCTGGGCGCAGCGGCGGCGCGCTGGAGTTCGCCAAGACCCTGCGGGACAGGAAGGCCCGCGGCCGGGCGCGCGTGGCTGAAGCCCAGACCCTGATCTACGCCTGCCGGCTGGCGGGCCCGGCGCGAGTGCGTATCACGGGCATCAAACGGCAGGTCTCCCTGGCCGCCTTCCCCGCCACCGACACGGCCGCCGTGATGGCGGCCATCAGACCTCTGTATCCCCAGTTCAGCCCCGCGGCCAACGTCCTGGAAACCGGTCTCCACAACATCGGCGCCGTCTTCCATCCCGGCGCCGTGGTTCTGAACGCCAACCGCATCGAGGCCGGAGAGGATTTCGAGTTCTACTGGGACATGACCCCCGCCGTCACCCGTTTCCTGGAAGCCATTGACCGGGAGCGATTGGCCGTGGCCCGGGCCTTCGGCATCACGCTGGATGCGGCGCGGGACTGGCTGTCCAAGTCCTACGAAGGGGTCACGGGAGAGACCCTCTACGAGCGCATCCACAGCAACCAGGCCTATGGGGGCATCAAAGCCCCCAAGAGCTTGCAGGCGCGCCACATCCTGGAAGATGTCCCCACCGGGCTGGTGCCCATCACCTCCCTGGGCGCACTGGCCGGCGTGCCCACGCCGGCCTGCCGTGCTGTGACCGACATCTGCTGTGCCCTGCTGGATCGTGATTTCTGGGCGGAGGGACGCAGCGTGGAAAATCTGGGGCTGGCGGGGCTGAGCGTCGAGGAGATTCGGGAGTATGTGAACACGGGGAAGCGGTGAATCAGTAGAAGCATCTACAGGCTTTTGGACGGGTTCTTGAGGAGGAAGGGATGGCGCAAGATCATCAGATGAGGCGACCTCAGGTTCTCATCGTCGGCCTGGGGGGGCTTGGCAGTTGGGTGCTGGAGCTGTTGGCCCGCGCCGAGGGCATCACCCACGTCGTGGGAGCCGACGTCAACGAGGCATGGGGGCGACGCCAGGTCTACAACGTCGCCGCCGGGGCCATCCTGCAGGGGTACTTCCCCCGCCTGGAGTTCGTCAAGGTAGATCTGCAAGACGTGGAGGCCACGGCGGAGACCAGCCAGGCTGCAGCCGCGGGTGATCATCAACTGCGCCACGTTGCAGACCTGGTGGGTGAGGAAGATGCTGCCGCCGGAAACCGCCGACCGCCTGGGCGAGGCCGGTTCCGGCCCCTGGCTGCCCACGCACCTGGCCCTGAGCCGCAAGCTGATGCTGGCCGTCCGCGCCAGCGGCTGGCAGGGGCACGTCATCAACAGCGGCATCCCGGACATCAGCAACGCTGTGCTGGCCAAACGGGGGCTGGCGCCGACGGTGGGCCTGGGCAACATTGACCTGGTGATCCCCGTGCTGAAGATGGGCGTGGCGGAGCGGCTGGGCGTGCCGGTGCGCAACGTGAGCGTGTACGCCATCCTGCACCACGCCGTGGTCACCCACTTCCGCAAACACACGGCCGGGGCGCCACCTTACTTCCTGCGCCTGATGGTCGGCGATCACGACGTTACCGGGCAGTTCGATACCGACACGCTGCTGCACCAGGTCTCCAAGGATCGCTTCGTGGGCGAAGCGCTCAATCCCAGCGTCGCCGCGTCGGGCGTCAAGAACGGGCTGGCCCTGCTGCGCGACAGCGGCTTGCTGACGCACGCCCCTGGCCCGCAGGGGCTGCCGGGAGGGTATCCTGTGCGGTTCAGCGGTTCTGGGGCCGAGGTGGTTCTGCCGGCCGGCGTGACCCTGGAGCAGGCCCTGGCCATCAACGAAGTCGGGCAGCGTGGCGACGGCATCGAGCGAATTGAAGAGGACGGCACGGTGGTCTACACCGACGAGGCCATCCAGATCATGAAGGACGTTCTGGGCTACGACCTGGCTCCGCTGACATTCGATGACTGCGACGAGCGAGCCGCTGAGCTCATTGCCCGTTTCAAGGCACTTGCTGAACGTCATGGGGGGATGGCATGAAAGTAGTCGAAGCCAGGATCTATCTCGTCCAGATCGGGGGCCGCCACCCGGTGCTGGTGCAGATCCTCACCGACGAGGGCATCAGCGGCGTAGGCGATGCGGCCATCGCCTACGGTACCGGCGCCACGGCGGCCGCCGGCATGATCAAGGACCTGGTCGAAGGGTTCATACTCGGCCGCGACCCGTTTCGCATCGAAGCGCTGTGGAGCGAGATGTACGATCACTCCTTCTGGGCCAAAGGCGGCGGGCCGATCGTCTTCGCCGGCATCAGCGCTATCGAGATGGCCTTGTGGGATATCAAGGGCAAGGCCCTGGGCGTGCCCGTGTACGAGATGCTGGGCG
>JACNHM010000290.1 GCA_014383605.1 Chloroflexota bacterium | reverse complement strand
AGGTTATTCCGCTGAGAATCGAGGATGGCCGGATTTCCCTGGACCAAGCTATGTTGCCGGATGTCTGGCTTGATGAACCGATAGAGGCTGTTGTCAAGAACTATGGCATTCTCATTAGACCCAAGTCTTTATCGCAGAGATTGCGGGGTATCGTGCAGAAGCGCTTGTCGTATGAAGGGCTAGACGAACTCTACAGCCAGAGGTGAAGAGATGCAACAAACCGTAAGACAGGTCAACCAATTTGTAGGAGTAGAGGGGTTTCCCCTTTCACAACGGATCAAAGAGATCAGCGAGAAGGTGAAGATCATCCGCTTTGGAATCGTCTACGAAACCAAAGGAAGTCCTTGGGATAGATTGGCGGGTATGTTCACCGTGAGCAGGCCGGTGGATATCGAGGAGATGCTTGATGCCAGAGGCTTCGAAGAGACGGCCGACTATCTTTAGCTTCCAGGACGACCCACCAGAGATCGCTTATCTGGATCCATCCTTCTTGCTCAACGTGTTGGTGGCAGAATCCACCTACCACGTTGAGTGCGCGGATTTTGCCAAGCGGTTGGAGGATGCAGAGTCAGTCCTGGTGTTGTCCAACTTGGGCCTCGATGAAATCTGGTTCGTTCTGCTGCGGGTTCAGGCCGTGCAAGAACACGGCGAGAAGGGATGGCTTTCCTTCCTGAAGGAGAATCCGGCCAAGGTTATGGAGTACTCGTCCCGGCTTGAGGAAGCGACGTTGCAGATCCTGGAGATACCCAACCTCTTGCTGGTAGAGCTTGCCGCCAACCAATCGCTGCGAGCCCTGGGGGTGATGAGGCAGTATGGCTTGCTTCCCAGGGACGCGCTGCACACTGCAGCTACTTTTGAGATGGGCGTCGGCGTCATCATCACCACTGATGCGGACTTTGCCCTGGTGGAAGGGCTCGAGATATACACCTGCAACTCAACGGTGCTTCAAATGCAGTCGCTCTGTCGGAGGCATGCACGGCAGGAGAAGAAGGAGTGATCTACGAGCAGATACTCCAACGGGGAGGAGAGCGGATGCTCCGCGAGGCGAGTGCCTACTTCGCTGGTGAGGGGCCATTGCACAGCGCATTGCGTCGCCTGACGCAACGGTTGGAGGCGGAGGGCATCCCCTACGCGTTGTTGGGAGGACTTGCCCTTGGCGAACACGGCTATCCGCGACTGACGGAGGACATTGGCTTGCTGCTGACGCCATCGGGACTGGAGCGTTTCCGCCAGCGGCTGGTAGGGCGGGGATACTGGCCGGCCTTCAGCGGAGCCGAGAAGACGTTCCGCGACACCGAGACAGGCGTGCGTATCGAAATCGTGACCGCTGGTGAGTATCCGGGCGACGGGTTACCCAAGCCGGTGGCTTTCCCCGACCCGACGGCTCCAGGGGTGACGGTGGAGATTGAAGGTATCCGCGTGGTGGCGTTGGCGAAGCTGATGGAGTTGAAACTGGCGTCGGGAATAAGCGCCCCCCACCGGCTGCGAGACCTGGCCGACGTGCAAGACCTGATCATCCGCCTGGAACTCCCTTTGGCTTTGGCAGATCGGTTGGACGCCTCGGTGCAGGCAGCATATCGGGAACTGTGGGAGAAAGCCCATGCAGGCGGGCCGAGAGGTCCGCAAGAACAATGACCTCCCCTCCGTCAGGTTTGGGCCGGAGCCACGTAGCCAGACAAGAAGCGCCTCGCCCTCCACAACCGGGGGCGAGGCGCTTGTGATTCGGCGGACAGGCGAAGCTAATCCTCGGCCGGCGTCGTCTCTACCCACTGCCCATCCTGGAAAACAAAGGTCAAGGACTTCTCCACGGAGGGGCAGCACATGGGATCGTCCGGGCCGTGGGTGACCGCGTTGAGCACGATCTCACCATCCGTAATGGCCATGGACTGCACCTGCCAGCGGTCGCCCAGGAAGTGGGTGGCGGCGTTGACCGGTGTCCCGTCTTGACTGATCATGGCCGCCAGGTACCAGAAGACGCCGCTGCCGCCGGAGTTCTCCACCAGGGCCACCGCGGCATCGGTGCTGCCGTCGCCATTCAGGTCACCGAAGGCATGGCTGACGAAGGTGACCGTGGGCCGGGAAGCCCCGCCTTCCACGAACGGTTCGCCCTCGTACTTGCCGTCGGCCAGTTGCACCGGCTCCTCGTAGATGCCCTGATAGGTGCCGTTGCGCAGGTGTATCAAGCTGAAACCGCTCGCTCCTGAGACCTGGGCCGGTATCCACAGCTTCTGGCCAATCTCGATCACGTCGGGATTGTCTATGACGTCGAAGCTGTCATCCTCGGCCGCCTTGGCATTGGTGGCCTCGACGATGCTGGGGTAGGCGAAGATGTCGCCGTAGAACCTGCCGGCGATCTTGCTGAGCCAGTCGCCAGCCTGCACGATGTATTCCTGTCCGTCTGAATCCGGTGCTGCGGCGCTGACGACATTGGCCGCCAGCAGCGTGATCATCACCGCGATCAACAAACCCTGCTTCTTCATGCTTTTTTCCTTCTCCTTGGTTGTGTTATTGCTCGATACGGCCTGGCCGTATTCAAGAGCGGAATGGTTTCACCCCAACAATCTGTGTGGCGCTACAGCGGTGGTATCTCCACCGTCAGCGCGTAACTTGAAGCTTCGACGGTGATGACCTCCAGGTAGTAGTCCTGCGTCGCTGGCAACTGGCCGCGCCAGCCGGGTATCCCGTCGCCGTGCCACTTCAGGAACTCCCCGTCTGCCCCCCAGATGGACAGGCCGACGTTGTTGCCGGGCGACATCACCCCCACGTCCATCGTCTGCCCGCCCAGGGCACGCAGCACGTAGAGTTTGGAGCCGTTCGCGGCCAGATTCCCGCTCACCGTGGCCCATGTCTTGCCGGGCTCGAACTGGATGCGCGTGGGCGTCGTGGCCAGCGGTTCGATCCTCACCATTAGTGTGTAGCTCGTCGCTTGCCCCACCGAGACAACGTTGATGAAGTAATCTTGCGTGGCGGGCAAGCGACCGGCCCACTGCCTTTGTCCGGCGGTGTGGTGCTGCAACATCGTCCCGTCTGCCCCCCACAGATCCAACACCACATCGGGGCCGGGGGCGGTGATGACCACCTCCATGGTCTGCTCGGCCACCGCACGCAACACGTAGCGGTCAATGTCTCCTTGAGCAACCCGGCCCGTCAGCGTGGCCGACGTGGCCCCCGGTGCAAATTGGATGCGCGTCGGCTCCGCCGGCAGGGGCTCGATGGTCACCGTCATCGCGTAGCTCGTCTCCTGGATGGAGATGAGGTGAATGAAATAGTCCTGCGTGGCGGGCAACTGGCCACGCCATTCCGGCGTCTCGTCCACGTACCGCTTCAGGGGGATTCCATCCTCTCCCCAAATGGACAGGCCCACGCCATCGCCCGGCGCGCTGACGACGACCTCCATCATCTGGCCTGCGGAGGCCCGCAGCACGTAGAGCACGGAGCCGTGTTGCCCCAGGCGGCCGGTCACGGTGGCCGACGTAGTCCCCGGCGCAAACTGGATGCGGATGGGTTCGGGCTCGGCGGTGGGGGTGAGCGTCGGCGGTCTGCGTGTGGGGGTAGGCGTCGGCAGCCTGGATGTTGGTGTCGCTGTCGGCGGCTCCGGTGTAGGCGTCGGTGTGTGGGTGGGCGGGGGTGCGGCGCGGGTGGGCGTGGACGTGGCTTGCGGTGTTGGCGCGGCAACTGTCTGCGCCGCGGCCGTGAGCGTGGTCTTCACTGCCGCATCCACGGTCGCGTTCACGTCAACGGTCGGCGGCGGGGAGGCTGTCGGCGGCGCCCATGTGGGCACGCCCTGACATCCCGCGGCCAGCAGCAACAACACGGCCAGAACCATCCATGTGAGCTTGTTCATCATCGCCTGTCCTCCCAGTCAGATTCGGACACGTTTGTAGTCCTTGTCCTTACGACGACTGTGCTGCCCCTTTGGTTCCCAGTCATTAACGCCGCTCACAGTCCAGCTCTGCTCAGTTCGTCCTGCAGAGCACGCAGCCGCCGCTGCTCCTCTCGCAGGTGGGCGATGTACGCCTCCCAGGTAGCGGCCTCGCCCAGCCGCCGATGCAGGTCACGTACCCGCAGCAGGTGGCCAGCCGCCGCCTGATAGTTGCCCCGGCCCCGGGCGGCAATAGCTCGTTCGGCTCGCTCACGGTAAATCTTCAGCGCGGCGCGGGGGTGTTCGGCCTCGGCAGCCTGGGCAACGCGGATCAACTCGTCGGCATTGAGCCGCGCTCCCGGACGGGAAGCGATCTCCAGCGCCCAAGCCACGTCTCCCTCGTCCAGGGCGATCTGCAGCAACAACGAGGCCTGGCGTTGCGGATCGAGCTTCTTCAGCAGGGCCGGACGCAGCGTCTCCCAGATGCCCATGTCGCCAGCCACTCGACGCAACTCTTGGTAGGTCTCGAACCAGGGCTGCTCCTCGAACTGGCGCTGCCACAACTCCAGCGCGGCCTGCTGGTCGCCATGTTCTTCGAAATAGTGGGCCAGCCAGGGGCGATAGTAGTAGGCATAACGCTCGTGGCGTACCTGTTCGGCCATGTAGGCGGCGGCCGCCTCTCCATGCCCTGCTTCCACCAGCGCGTCGGCGAAGCGTTTGACCAAGCCGGGCAGGTTGGCGAAGTGCTGCCGGGCGATGTCCATAGCTTCCTCTGTCCGGCCCAGTTGGATCAGCAGGAAGGCCTGCTGTTGGGGCGTGCCGTGTTCCAGAACGAAGGCTGCGGCGTCGGCTTCCTGTCCGCTCATCTCCATCCGCTTGGTCAGAAAGCCCACCAGCGCCCCGCGTGTCCAATCGCTGGCTCCTTGTATCTCCCGGCGCACGCGGGCTTCGATCCAGGCCCATTCCTCGTCCGTGGCCTGGCGCAGCACCACCTCGCCGGCCGGCCAGGCGAAGTCCATGCCCCCCAGCCGGATGTCCTGCAACTCCGCATTCAGTAAGGCTTCCAGCCAGGGGTGCCGGGTTTGGGAATCGCTGACCTGATCCAAACAGCGATCCAATCCTTCGGCACAATCTCCAAGGACACCCGTTATGTCACCGTCTCGGTCCCCTCCCATCCACCAGTCCTCGAAGCGCTGGAGCGTCTCAGCGAGGATGAGATGGTAGAGGGCACCGGCAGCGGTGGGGTTGTCCGCTTCCAGGTAGCGGTCGGCCGTCTCCCGCAGCCGTTCCAGCTCGCGGCCGGCCCATTCGGCGTCCTCCCGCGAAAGGGCGTAAACGGCCTGCTTGCGGAAGGCAGACAGGTCGAAGGGGACCGAACCTTCCGGCCCCAGGGGCAGTTCCAGCAGCCGGGCCAGCTCCGGCTCGCGGGTGACCATCTCCTGGATCAGAGCGATCAACTCGTCCTTGCTGCGCTGGGCCAGCGTCTCGTCCACCGGCGGCAGGACGTCGAAACTGTCCGGCTCCCGCACCCAGGCGAGCAACGTGGCGACAATGTGTTTGCAGATGCCGCCCCAGTCGTAGGGGCACGTGCAGTAGAGCTCTTCAATGCCCGCCGGCCCCAGAGTCACGGTGACCCGGTAAGGCTCGTACTGGCTGCCTTCGATGCGGGCGACGAGGGTGTGGCCGCGCCGTTCCGCTTCCAGGACAGCGCCCGAACGGTGGTATCCCTCGCCGCGCTGGAAGGATTGCGCCGTGGCCAGGCGGCGGATGTCGTCCTCGGTAAGGGTGAACTCGGCCTTCGGCCGCGCTTCTGATTGGTTCAACGCTTCGATCTCCTCCCGCGGCGGCTCTTCCTCGGTTTCTTCACCAACCGCCGGAGCTTGCGGACGTAGCCAGGCTCGTCGAAGGGACGCTTGTCTTTGAGAATGTGCCAAATCTCTTCGGCCAGCACGCTGCCCACGCGGTGGATGGCCTCGTGCCGCGACAGCCCCTGCTGCATCAGGGCCTCGACGACCTGGCGCACTGCTTGGGGCTCTCCGCCAGCGATCTGGTTTTCGATGGTCTGGTGAATGGTAACGTGCATGATGGGGTTCACGCCGTCCCGTTCGATCTCCTCGTCGGGTAGATCATCCAGGCGTGACCACAGGTCAACGTATTCCCGGTGCTCGCGCATAGCTTTGACCAGGCGGGCATCCTCGTCCTCAAGAGGCCCACCCAACTGGGCCATTTCCCAGATCAGGCGCATGCGCTGTCGCGAGAGGGCTTTCAGTTCCTGATAGGGATCAGATTCTGGGGTCTTGTTCATTGCTCCTTCCTTCTCAAAATGGCAGCTCGTGAACGGTGAAGGCGCCATGAGCTGTAGCTTCCAGCCAGCCCTGGAGCCAGAGGCGGGCGCCAGAAGGCATGAGCCGCGCCAGGGCGAAG
>JACNHM010000485.1:5230-6287 GCA_014383605.1 Chloroflexota bacterium | reverse complement strand
GACTATGTAGAGGTCTCCCGGCGGCTTTATGAGGGACAGACAATAGAAGAGATATTTGAAAGAGCACAGAAACACTGGAAGGAATAGCCCAACCCATGAAACCACTGGGCAAAGTGTTGCGATACCTGCGAAAACATGGGCTGACCACGCTGGGGGCCTACGCCAGCTTGCTGCTGGCCACCGGCGCCAGCCTGGTCAGTCCCCGGCTGCTGCAATTGCTCATTGACCGCGGCATCAGTGCCGGGGATATGCGCACCATTATCGTCATGGCCCTGACCCTCGTCGGCGTGGCGCTGGTGGGCGCGCTCTTCACTTTTCTGCAAGGCTACCTCTCGGAGAAAGCCTCGCAGAGCGTGGCCTATGACCTGCGCAATGCCCTTTACGCCAAGATCCAGAGCCTCTCCTTCAGCTACCACGACCGGGCGCAGACCGGCCAGCTCATGACCCGCGCCACCAGCGACGTGGAAATGGTGCGCCGCTTCACCGGCATGGGCTTCCTGCAGATGCTCAACGCCGTGGTGATGCTCTTCGGCAGCCTGGCGGTGCTCTTCTCCATGAACTGGCGGCTGACGCTGCTGATCCTGGCCATCGTGCCCGTTTCGTTGCTGCTGTTTGGCGTCTTCGGCCGCCGCGTGCGGCCCATGTTCACGCGCGTGCAGCAGAACCTGGCGGCGCTGAACACCGTGCTGCAAGAGAACCTGGCCGGGACGCGGGTGGTCAAGGCCTTCGCCCGCGAACCGCACGAGGCGGAGCGCTTCCGCCGGGCCAATCAGACCTTGTTGAACGAGAACCTGGCCGTCTTCAGAACGCTGGCGCTGCTCATCCCCACCATCTTCCTGGTGGCCAACCTGGGCACGGCGGGCATCGTCTGGTACGGCGGCCTGCAGGTCATCGGCGGCCAGTTGACGGTGGGCGAGTTGGTGGCTTTCAACAGCTACCTGTTCATGGTCATGATGCCCGTGGGCATGCTGGGCATGATCTTCTCCATGATCGCCCAGGCCTCTGCTTCGGCCGAGCGCATCTTCGAGATCCTGGAAGCGGAGTCGGAAGTGGTGGA
>JACNHM010000485.1:0-4973 GCA_014383605.1 Chloroflexota bacterium | reverse complement strand
AGCGAGGGGCGGGTGACGGTGGACGGGCATGACGTGCGGGGTGTGACGCTGGAGAGTTTGCGCGAGCAGATCAGCATCGTGTTGCAGGAGACGACGCTGTTCGCCGGCGCCATCCGCGAGAACATCGCCTTCGGGCGGCCGGATGCTTCGCAGGAAGAGATCGAGGAAGCCGCCCAAGTGGCCGAGGCTCACGAGTTCATCACCAGTTTCGCCGACGGCTACGACACCATCGTGGGCGAGCGGGGCGTGACCCTTTCCGGCGGGCAGAAGCAGCGCATCGCCATCGCCCGCGCCTTGCTGATGAGCCCCCGCATCCTGATCCTGGACGATTCCACCAGCAGCGTGGATTTCGAGACCGAGCTGCGCATCCAGCAGGCGCTGGACGAGCTGATGAACCCTTCGGCGAGCTCAGGGCAGGAGGCGCGCACCAGCTTCGTCATCGCCCAGCGCATCAGCACCGTGCTCAACGCCGATCAGATCCTGGTGTTGGACAAGGGGCGCATCGCCGCCCGCGGCAGACACGAGGAGCTGCTGGAGATGAGTCCCATCTACGCTGAAATATACCATTCGCAACTGCACGGAACGGCTGAGACGTGAAACGTGAAACGTAAAACGTAATCACGCATCACGTTTTACGTTTTACGGCTTGCGGTACCAAGCGGATGTTACTTTCTACCTTGGCAAGTGTTGGCTTCATGATTGGAGTGTGATATGTTCCACGGACCTGGCGGAGGATTCCGCCGCCTGGCGGGCATTGAGGAAACGAAAGCCCACGACACGCGACGCACGTTGCGCCGTTTGTCCACCTACTTACGCCCCTTCCGGGCGCAGGTCGCTCTGGTCATGGCTCTGATCGTGGCCAGCGCGCTGCTGCAACTGGCCTCGCCCTATCTCATCGGCCGGGCAGTGGATCAGTTCATCATCGCCGGCGACCGGCCGGGCCTGACCCGCACCGTGCTGCTGCTGCTAGCGACCTACCTGATCGGCTGGGTGACGATGGGGCGGTCCTTCTACCTGATGACGGCCGTCGGCCAGAAGGTGCTGCTGCGCATGCGCACCCAGATCTTCGAGCGCGTGCAGAGCCTGTCGCTCAGCTTCTTCGACCAGCACGAGTCTGGCGACCTGATGTCCCGTCTGGTCAACGACGTGCAGGTCATCGCCCAGGTGTTCAACGTGGGCATTGTGCAGTTGCTGGGCAATGTGCTTTTGCTGGTGGGCATTGTGATTGCCATGCTGGCCCTCAATGCCCGGCTGGCCCTGGCCAGCTTCATCGTGTTGCCGGCGATGTTTGTCATCACCTTCGTCTTCTCGCAGCGGGCGCGCACGGCCTTCCGCCGCACGCGGGAGACCATTGGCCAGGTCAGCGCCGAACTGGAGGAGAAGATCGCCGCCGTGCGCGAGGTGCAGGCCTTCAGCCGCGAGGAGGAGAACCAGGCCCGTTTTGCGGAACTGGTGGCCGCCGACCGTGACGCCAACGTGCAGGCGGTGGGCGTCACTTCTGCTTTCTCGCCCTCGCTGAACGTCCTCAGCAGCATGGCCACGGCCATCGTCGCTGGCTATGGCGGCTACCTGGTGTTGCGCGGCCAGGTGAGCGTGGGGCTGATCGTCTCCTTCCTGGCCTACGTGCGCAGCTTCTTCCAGCCCATCCAATCGCTGGCCCATCTCTGGGCGCAGCTACAGGCGGCCATGGCCGGCGCGGAGCGAGTGTTCGAGCTGGTTGATACGCCGCCGGACCTGGTGGATGCAGACGACGCGGTGGAAATGCCGCCCATCGTCGGCCGCGTGGTCTTCGACCACGTCTCCTTCGCCTACAAGGCCGACGAGCCGGTGCTGGAAGGCGTCAGCCTGGTGGCCGAGCCGGGGCAGACGATCGCTTTGGTGGGCGTGACCGGCGCCGGCAAGACCACGTTGGTCAACCTCCTCGGCCGCTTCTACGAGGTCACCGGCGGCGCGGTGACCATTGACGGCTACGACGTACGGAACGTGACGCGCGCCAGCCTGCGGCGACAGATGGGCGTTGTTTTGCAGGACACCTTCCTGTTCTCCGGCACGGTGGCCGACAACATCCGCTACGGGCGTCTGGAGGCCAGCGACGAAGAGGTGATCGCCGCGGCGAAGCTGGCTGGCGCCGATGACTTCATCATCCGTTTGCCGGAGGGTTACCAAACGGAGTTGGGTGAGCAGGGGCGCAACCTGAGCCAGGGACAGCGGCAGCTCATGGCCATTGCCCGCGCCATCCTGGCCGACCCGCGTATCCTCATCCTCGACGAGGCCACCTCCAGCGTGGACACGCGCACCGAGAAGCTGATCCAGGCGGCGTTGGAGAAGCTGTTGCAAGGCCGCACCAGCTTCGTCGTCGCCCACCGGCTGAGCACCATCCGCAACGCCGATCAGTTGCTGGTCATCGTGGATCACCGCATCGTCGAGCGGGGCACGCACGACGAGCTGCTGGCCGCCGCCGGCGTCTACCACGACCTGTACATGAGCCAGTTCCGCCGCGAGCAGTAGGGGCAGGATGCAAGATGCAGGATGCAAGATGCAAATCGCTTCTTGCCTCTTGCTTCGTGCTTGAACGTGCAACCTGCAACCTGGAACTTGAAACTATCCACCCTGCAAGTATCCCCGCGCTTCCTCAGCGTGGCGGCCAGTAGGAGCCAGCTCCAGGTAGCGGCTGAATCTCTCCCTGGCCTCCTCGTACGCCCCTTGCTCCCAAAGCACCTGGCCCAGGTCGAAGTAGACGGCCGAGAAACTGGGCGCCAGATTGAGCGCTTGCTCGTAAGCCTTCTGGGCGGCGGGCAGCGAGCCGCGAGCGCGTAACAGGTCGCCCATGGCCTTGTGCACCAGCGGTTCCGACTGATCGGTCATCATGGCCGCGAAGGCTGCCTCTTCTGCCTTGTCCAGGTCGCCCAGCACCTGATACACGGCCGACCGCTGCACGTGCAGCAGCACCAACTCTGACCGGCCCAGTCCCCCGGCACTGGTGTTGATCTGCAGGGCCTGCTCGTAGGCCCGCAGTGCGGCCTCCGGTTGCTCCGAGGTCGCCAGTTCATTGCCCAGATCGAACCACTGCCGCGGCGACAGATCGCCGGCCTCCAGAAGGTCTAAGGCGCGGTCACTTTGCCCGGCGGCGAGCAGGGCCTGTGCCAAATCGGTTCGAACGATCGTGGGGTCGGGCAGGTAGCGCTGCGCCTGTTCCAGCGCCGCCACCGCCTTCGCCGCTTGCCCCTGGTTCAGGTAGAGCGCGCCCAGCAGGGCATGGCCGGGGCCAAACGAGGGGTCGCGGCTCAGCACCTCGTTTTCTATCGCCTGCGTGGCCTCTGCCAGACGCCCCTGCTCGGCGACCGCCGCCGCCAGGTTCGTCCAGTACAGCGTGTTCTCCGGCTGCAGGGCCAGCGCCTGACGGAAGGCCGCTTCCGCTTCCGCCGCTCGGCCGCTGTTCAGCAGCGCGCTGCCAGCGTTGTTGTGGGCGGTGGGATCGTCGGGGTTCAGCGCCCGCGCCCGGTCGGCGTGCTCCAGCGCCAGTTCCCAATCGCCCTCGTCCAGCGCCGCACGGGAGAGATTGGTGTGGGGCAGGCTAGAGCGGGGCGCTCGCGCCGCCGCCCATGCCCACAGCGTCTGGTCATCCCGCCAGTTCGGCACGGTGATCAGCGTGGTGATCAGACAGGCGGCCAGGAAAATCAGACCGGCCGCGCCGACCAGGGGGGACAGCCACCATTGCTTTGCGGCGTTGGGATCGGATGTTGTCGCCCGGCGCAGCAGTGGCCACAGCGTGCCCCCCAGCGCCAGGACGAACAGGAACGAGGGCAGGTACAGGAAGCGCTCGGCGACGATGGCCCCGCCGCGCAGCTCCAGGGGCAGGATGTTGGCTACCGGCAGCAGGCTGACGGCGAAAGCCAGCCACAGCCAGGCGGCTCGCCGGCGCCGCAGCAGCGCCCAGATCAGCAGCGCCAGCAGCACCAGCACGATGCCCAGCTCCACCCAGGCCAGCGGGTCGGTCGCCGGCACGGGCAGTGGGCTGAAGTGGATCGGCGCCGACGTGCCGAAGGGCCAGACCAGGAGCAGCAGGTAGCGGGCTACGGAGCGGCCGATCAGCAGCACCCGCGGTAGCGCGCTGCCGGCCGGCAGCGCGGCGTCCGGCTGCGGCTGGTAGAGGTAGCCCAGGCCGGCGCTGCGCAGCGCCAGGTAGACCACACCGGCCACGACCACGGCCAGGTAGATGGGCCAGCGTTGCCGCCAGCGGGCGCGCCGCAGTCCATCGAAGGTCAGCAAGAGGAGGGGGAAGGTGGCGGCCATCTCTTTGGCGCCCAGAGCCAGCAGGAAGGCCAGGCCGCTGCCGATGGCCAGCAGCGTCTGCACCCATCTGCCCGGCGGCCGCAGGGAGGCCAGGGCCAGGGCCAGCAGGACGAAGAGCGTGCTCAGCAGGTCGAAGCGCCCCACGATGAGGGCCACGGCCTCCACGTGCACGGGATGCCAGGCGAACAGGAGCGCCAGGCCGAAGGCCAGCCACTCCTGGCGCGTCTCCCTGGCCGCAGGCTCGGCGGCTTCCCCTCGCGCTTCGGCAGGGCTGAGCCAGCGCCGCAGCAGCAGGTAGGCGAGCACCGAGGTCAGCGCGTGGAACAGCAGGTTGGTCAGGCGGTAGCCCGACGCCACCAGGCCGTGCAGGGCGTGGTTGGCGAAGAAGGTGAGCGCCACCAGGGGGCGGAAGTAGTTAGGTGAGAAGGGCAGGTTGCGGGTCAGCGCCTGGGAAAAGAGTGCCGCATCGCGGTAGTAGGGCCACTCCACCAACAGGATTTGGTCATCCCAGACGAAGGCGCCGGCACGGACGCCGACATAGGCCACGGCGGCCAGCACACCGACCAACAGGGCGGCGGCCCAGGCTGGCAAGACCGGCCACGACCGCTGTTTCCGCTCAGGCTCACGCCCCCGTTGCCGTTTCGAGGATGCTCTCTGCCTGTCAGATTGTCTGCTCATGT
>JACNHM010000482.1 GCA_014383605.1 Chloroflexota bacterium | reverse complement strand
CCATCCAGCCGCCCTCGTAGGTCATACCTGCCAGTTCCTTGCCGATGGCCTCACCACACCAGCCAGCGCCCACGTCCGCCGATGTGACCAGCGAACCGTCTTCGTACATCCCCACCACGAAGTCGGCCGCACTCACCACCTCCGCGCTGTTCATCGCCCCCTCGGTGAAGGCGTCGTTGGTGTATGAGCCACCTGCACCGAAGGCGAAGGGTGCGAAGCGGGCCCAGTCGGCGTTCTGGCAGAAGCCGGCGTAGTCGGTGTTGGCGGCGATGGCCTCCGCTGCCGCCTTCAGGTCGTTCCAGGTCCAGTCGGCGGTGGGCTCGTCAATGCCGGCGTCGGCGAAGGCTTTGGGGAGGTAAACCAGGCCCAGGGTGCCCCAGTCCTTGGGCAGGCCGTAGGTCTTGCCCTGGTAGGTGAAGATGGTGAGCAGGGCCTCGATGAAGTCGGAGCGCTTGACGTTGGCTTCGGCCATGAAGTCCTCCAGGGGCAGGAGTTGACCTGTGGGGCCGAAGGCGGCCATCAGTTGGTCGTCCACGTAGAAGACGTCTGGGGCGGTGCCGCCGGCCATGCGGGCCTTGATGGTGGTCTGGAAGTCGGCGGGGATGGGCTGGAAGTCCACCGTGACGTCAGGACAGACCTCGCTGAAGCGCGCGATGGAGTCGCGGTAGATGTTCTGCTCCGTCTCGTCACCCCAGCCGGAGAAGACGATGGTTGCGCCATCCTCGACGGCGAGGGGGCATTTAGCCTCTGGGGGTTCGGCCGCTTTGGTCGGTTCTGGCGCTTTGGTGGGGATTGGTGTCGCCGTGGGTTCCTCTTTTGGGGCGCAGGCAGCGATCAGCAGGCTCACCACCAGCAGCAGACTGAACAAACTAAACCACTTGCTTTTCATTTTCTCTTCCCTCCTGAATAGATTGGGCTTTGGCTATGAGCCAAAATGGTTGGACTCGATTGAAACGGTTTCTTTTCTCCTCTTGGCGATACGACATCACCTCCTTCCCTGTTCCGCAACCTGAGCCAGGCGAGCCCGCAGGTCGGCCCAGTGTACCCCCTTCAGGCTGGGAAGCACTATGTGAGCGGTGCCCACTCGCTCGACCGGCCCCAGCCCTACGGCCCACATGCCGGCCGCCAGGGTCGCTTCCACACCTGAAGCGGCGTCTTCCACTACCACGCATTGCTCCGGCGCCAGGCCCAGTTGCGCTGCCGCGTGCAAAAAGAGGTCGGGCGCTGGCTTGTGCCACTCCACGCTGTAGCCGTCTGAGATGACGTCCACCCGGTCGGCGATGCCCAGTTGTCGGATTACCTTCCGCGCGTTCTTGCTGGCCGAGCCGATGGCCACTTTGATGCCGGCTGCCCGCAGTTCGTCCAGCAGAGCCAGTGCGCCCGGCAGCAGGTTGGCTGGCGTCACGCCCTGGATGAATTCCTGGTAGTGGCGGTTCTTGCGGGCCATCAACTCTTGCATCTGCTCTTCGGTGGCTGGCCGGTCGCCCAACAGGAGCAGCAGCGATTCCCGGCGGGACATGCCTCGCAGCGCCTCGTTGGCCTGCCGGTCAAAGGGGATGCCTTCCTCGTCGGCCAACCGCTTCCAGCCCAGGTAGTGAAATTCGGACGTGTCGGTCAGCACGCCGTCCAGGTCAAAGATGATGCCGCGAATGCCTGAAGGGTGTTGGGTATTGGATATTTGCGGTTTCAGGTCAAAGTCGTACTGTTGGCCTCTGTGTTGGAGGCGGAATTTGAGACGGGTCCAGTTCGGCGGCAGGCGCGGGTTGGCGACCGGGCCGGCATCGGTAAGGCGGAGGCCGCCAAAGCCAAAGACGACCGCCTGCCACAGCCCCCCGGCCGAGGCGGCGTGGATACCGTCGGCGGCGTTGCCTCGCACGTCATCCAGGTCCACCAATGCGGCGCGCAAAAAATGTTCGTAAGCTTCTTCCGGTCGGGCCAGTTCGCAGGCCAGGATGGCGTGAATGGCCGGGCCCAGGGAAGAGCCGTAGGCATGATCGGTGCGCGGGTTGTAATAGTCCCAATTGACTTGCAACGTCTGATGGTCATAGTGGTCGCGTAACAGGTAAAAAAGCATCAACACATCGGCTTGTTTCAAGACCTGGCTCTGGTTGGTCCCCTTTATGCCCAGGATGGCGTGCATGGATCGAGTGCGCGGCTCATAGTCGGCCAGGTTCACATCTTCCAGATCGAAAAAGCCCTCAAATTGCTCGATCAGGCCGCTTTCCGGATCGTGGAGCACCAGCATACAGCCGATGATGTCGGCCCAGCGGCCCAGCCGCTCCGGGGTCAGGTCGAGTTGGTGCTCCAGTTCGGCCGCCCGGCTGGGATGTTCCCGGCGTAACCAGGCCAGCGCCTCCAACGCTGTCTCCAGATGCCATTGGACCATCCGGTTGGTGAGGGCGTTGTTGTCCACGTGTTCGTGGTACTCGTCCGGGCCGATGACGTCGGTGAGTTCGTAACAGTCCCGCTCAGCGTTATACTCGGCGCGGCTGCCCCAAAAGACGGCCGTGTCCAGCAGGACCTCGGCCCCATAGTCGCGCATCCAGTCATCGTCGCCGGTGGCCTGCCAATAGCTCCAGATGGCATAAGCCACGTCGGCCGTGATGTGGTGCTCAATGTCGCCACACCAGATGCGGACCAACTCCTCTCCCTGAGGGCCAGTCACCCAACGGGGGGTGACCTCGTCGCCGCTGTCCGCGCTCTCCCAGGCGAACATGGCGCCTTTGTAGCCGGCCTCCCTGGCCTTGCGCCGCGCGCCGGGCAGGGTTTGGTAGCGGTAGCTCAGCAGGTTGCGCGCCAGGGCTGGTTGGGTAAAGGTGAGGAAGGGGACGATGAAGATGTCGGTGTCCCAAAAGACGTGGCCCCGGTAGCCAAAGCCAGAGAGGGTTTTGGCCGGGATGCTGACCCGGTCGTCGTGGCGCGGCGCGGCGGCCAATACCTGGAACAGGTTGTAGCGGACGGCCAGTTGGGCCGTGGGGTCGCCCTCGATGACCACGTCGCTGGCCTGCCAGACATTGGCCCAAGCCGCTTCGTGGGCGGCGAGCAGGGTCGGATACTCTGGCAGACTGGCCAGCTTTTCCTGGGCAGCCTGAACCGGGGCGTCAGCCTCACGCGAGGTGAAGACGGTCGCCATCTTTTCCACTGTAACAGTTCGCCCCGGCCCGGCTGGGAAAGTCGCCATCAACGTCGGGTAGCCCTGGCAACCGCAAGCCTTCACCGGGGCGTCGAGCTCACTTATCAGCAACCGGGCGGCCATGCCCAACTCGATGGCCGAATGGCGGGTGCGGACGCGCAGCCAAACGGTGTCGTCTGCTCCCCCCTGATCCAGCCACTCCCAGTGCATCACACCCTGGTTGTCCGAATAGCCGTTGAGACTGGCCTGGACCTCAATGTGGCCCTCGAAATCCAGCGGCGTGATCTGGCAGCGAACGACCAGCACGTGCTGGTCGGCCAGGCTGGCCAGGCGCTCGAAGTGGAGGTGCACGGTGCGGCCGGTCGGGCTGCGCCAGCGCACTTCGCGGCTGAGCACGCCCCGACGCAGGTCGAGCTGGCGCTGGTAGCTCAATACCTCGCCCTGGTCGAGCCGGAAGCGTTCGCCTTCCACAGAAACAACCAGCGGCAGCCAGTCGGGGCAGTTGGCCAATTCGGTGTAGACAATGGGCACATCATCGAACACGCCGTGGATGAAGGTGGCCGGCCAGGCGCCGGGGTAGCCCTCTTCAAAGGCGCCTCGGGTGCCCAGGTAACCGTTGCCTAGGGTGAACACCGTTTCCTGGTGGTTCAGACGAGCGGGGTCAAATTCAGTTTCGGTGATAGTCCAGCTAGTTGCGTCCATAGCTTCTATTTCGTACTGCGTATTCCGTATTCCGTTTCCCACGCAATACGCAGTACGCAATACGTTCACGTGTCCCGTTGCGACAGTCGTGTTGAATCGCGCACGATGAGCCGGGGTTTGAGCAATACCTGGGCCGGCGACAGCGTCTCGCCGCGCACCAGGTCTATCAGCATAGTCACCACCCGTTCCCCGACCTCGGCGATGGGCTGGCGCAGGCTGGTGAGGGAGGGGCGCAGATAGCCGGCGATGGGGGCATCGTCAAAGCCGACCACTGCCAGGTCTCGTCCGACCGTCAGGCCGGCATCGGTGGCAGCGTTGAGCACGCCGATGGCCATCAGGTCGCTGAGGGCCACCACCGCTGTGGGCTGCTGGTCGGGCGGCAGGGCCAGCCAGGTCTGCGTGGCCTGGTAAGCGTTGAAATAGTTGTACTCAATGCGGATGATCCAGGTTGGGTCCACGTTCAGGCCAGCGTCGGCCATAGCGGTCAGGTAACCTTGCAGCCGATGCTGCCCGGTGAGCGAGGGCTTTGGCCAGGCCAGGCAGGCGATGCGCCGGTGGCCCAGTTCCACCAGGTGGGTCACTGCCTGTTGCAGGCCATCGGTGCCGTCCACGTCCACCCAGGGGAAATTCCACTCCGGGTTGGAGCGGCCAAAAGCGACGAAGGGAAAGCCAACGTCCAGCAGATGGCGAATGCGCCGGTCGTTGAGGTTGGTGTTGGGGAGGATAAAGCCGTCAACCCGGCCACTTTCTACCATCTCGCGGTAGACGTCCACCTCGTCGTGCGGTTCGGGACAGGGGAAGGTCAGGACGTGATAATCGTGCCGGGCGGCGGCCTCGGCCATGCTGTGGATGAACTTTTCCAGGATGGGGTTGAACTGATCGGGCGGCACCGGACGCCAGGAATAGCCAATCATGCGGCTTTCGCGGGCTTGCAACCCTTTAGCAATGACACTGGGCCGATAGCCCAGCTTTTGCACGGCCTGCAATACGCGCTGGCGTGTCTCATCGCCCACGGCACCGCTATCGTTGAGCACGTACGACACCGTAGCGATAGAGACACCGGCCTCTTTAGCAACATCCTTAATTGTCGGCATCCCGCCTCACTTAAACGTTTAATCCACACAGCTAAAGAATGCAGGGCTAGTTGCCCCGCTGCTTAAACGTTTAAATTATATCGCATTTTCAACAGTCTGTCAAGCCTCTATTTCCACTCACGATCATCGCGTTGCGATTATTCTTCGTGTTACAGGTTTCTATGTGTTCAGCAAGGCCGGGCACAGATCAGCAGCCCAGGCACGGATGGCTTCCCAGTCGCGGAAGTCGCCCTCTGGCGATCCCATCTTCTTCATCATCAGCCGGAGGATGAAGGGCAACTTGCTGTAGTCCATCACTCCCGCGAAGAGACCCACGTCCACCGGCTGCACTACCTCGCACACCGGGTCCAGGTAGGCCGCCACCTTGCGGCGGTTCTCCTCCGTGTCCTCACTCAGCGTCAGGCAGACGGTGAAGTAGGCCACCGGAACCTGGCTAAGCGCATCCCTGTGCTTCTCCACGAACTTCGTCGCCTCGGGCAACCACTTTCCCACGCGGATGGCACTTCCGATGATCACGGCGTCGTATCCGCTCACCTCTTTTGCCTTGCCCACAGGGCGCACATCCACCTTGTGGCCGCTCTTGCTTTCAATCACGCGACCGATCTCGGCCGCTACCTCGGCTGTCGAGCCGGCCTTTGTCGCATACGCTACGAGGATCTTCATTTTGTTTTTCCTCCTATTTTCCTTTCATTTCCCTCTAGCATCTTGATAGCCATCGTTATCCTCCCTTCCAACTAAATGCGAACTGTGCTGACTGCTGCAACAGCCGCCAGCAACCGTTCCGGCGGGTCTCCCTTGCTTACAAAGGCGTCGGCGGCGTTTTTTTCGTAGTGACGACTTCAGTCGTCCACAACGAAGTCAGAGCTACTAAAGTCGCTACTACGAACCCCACATCTTGTAGCTCACCGATTGTCATGCCCCGGATATAGGATGGTCGGAAATTCGCCAGCCTCCAGTAACACAAAAACTCCCCCGACGCATCGGCCATCTAGGGAGTTTTCGACCTGGACAGGTGACCAGTCCCCGCCTTGAGTCTGCCGCGTCCTGAGTTTATCGAAGGGTCGAACCCTCTCAGTGCTCAGCCTCCGGCTCCAATTTCACCAGGATCTCCCATACCCCTGCCTCCAGCGTGCTCTCGGTCGGCAGTCCGCTGTGCCGAATGAATCGCATGATCTGGGCATTATCGTGGTGGACTGCGGCCATGAAGGCGCGGATGCCATGCGCCCGCGCATAGGCCACCAGGCGTATCAGCAGGAGCGTTCCCAGCCCTCGGTTCTGATACTCGTCCTCGACCACAATCGCAGCCTCAGCCAGGTCGGGCTGGCCTGCTGGATCCACTGCGTAGCGCGCCACGGCTATGATGT